>JBJEQM010000031.1:0-11699 GCA_051881755.1 Oscillospiraceae bacterium | reverse complement strand
ATCTAGATCCTGCTAAAGTAGCCGTCAAATCTGTACGCCATGATCTTGTACTCGTGAGTTCTTGCCTGAAGGATATCCTTTTCAAAGCTTATAAGTCCTCTGGAGTTTGCTTCAAGTACGATATTCTTGAGGAACTCCTTGGAGAGAACGAACATATTCAGGGATATATTGCAGGCGCCGCTGAGGTGGGGACTTACAAGAACGTCCACTATCCTGCCGTCGTCGTTGATACCGAATACGGTAGCTTTCTGTGCCTGCTCAACGGATACAACGTCCTTTGCGTATACTGCCGTAATATCCGCACCCGAAGCGATGTGCGCGTCAACTATCTTGGAGTAGTCGATGTTTGCAACAACGTCGCAGTCGGAAAGTACAACGTAATCTGCGCCTGAGGTCTTGATGAAATCCCAAACGCCGTAGAGAGCCTCAAGTCTGCCTCTGTACATACCGCTGGTAACGTGGCTGAAAGGAGGCAGCAGGTGGAGTCCGCCGTTCTTGCTGGCGAGATCCCATTCACGTCCCGAGCCAAGGTGGTCAAGCAGAGACTGATAGTTGGACTTTGTGATAACGCCAACCTCGTCGATGCCGCTGTTTACCATATTGGACAGGGGGAAGTCGATAAGTCTGTAGCGTCCGCCGAAAAGAACGCTGCCCATTGTTCTTTCTTTAGTAAGATCGGTAATTGTACCGTCATGCATATTTGAGAAAATAAGTCCCAATACTTTTCTATTGCTGCTCATTGTAAAAGTTCCTCCTTATTTTTCATATATTTTCCGAAATGATCTGCTTCGGAAGAACCTTTGCATTTTCGGAGATGGTGATGTTATGACCCACTACCGCGATGCCCCAGTCGTCTCTGTTCTCAAAGGTCTCGGGTCTTGCGCCGATCTGCACGCCTGAGCCTACTACGCAGTTCTCGCCTACGATAGCGTACTCTACGATAGCGCCGGACTTGATAACGGAGCCGGGCATGATGATGGAGTCGGTTACGGTAGCACCCGCTTCTATCTTAACGCCCTCGGAGATGATGGAGAAGTCAACCGTACCGTCAACAACGCAGCCGTCGGTTATCATGGAGTTTTCAACTACAGCGTCGGAGCCGATATACTGAGGAGGCATGATAGGATTGCGGGAGTACATCTTCCACTCGGGGTCGTAAAGGTCGATAGGGATATTGGGATTGAGGAGGTCCATGTTTGCTTCCCAAAGGGAATCCAGCGTTCCTACGTCTTTCCAGTAGCCCTCGAAAGGATATGCTACCATTACTTCCTTGTTTGCAAGCATATCGGGGATAATGTTCTTGCCGAAGTCCTTGGAAGCGTTCTCGTCGTTTTCGTTATCAATAAGATATTGTCTGAGCTTGTTCCATGTGAATATGTAGATACCCATTGAAGCAAGTGTGGACTTAGGCTCCTTGGGCTTTTCCTCAAAGGCTGTCACAAAGCCGTCCTCGTCGGCGGTCATGATACCGAAACGGGAAGCTTCCTCAAGGGGAACGTCCATAACGGCGATAGTGCAGTCCGCCTTTTTCTCCTTGTGGAATTCCAGCATCTGATTGTAGTCCATTTTGTAGATGTGGTCGCCCGAAAGAATGATAACATATTCGGGGTCATATCTGTCAACAAAGGGGATATTCTGATAAATAGCATTTGCCGTGCCCTTATACCACTGAGCGCCCAGAGCGGTCTGGAAAGGAGGCAGAGAGTGAACGCCGCCGTTCATTTTGTCCAGATCCCAAGGCTGACCGTTGCCGATATAATCGTGGAGCACAAGGGGCTGATACTGAGTCAGCACGCCTACGGTGTCGATTCCCGAGTTTACGCAGTTAGAAAGCGGAAAGTCGATGATCCTGTACTTGCCGCCGTAAGGTACGGCAGGCTTTGCCATGTCGTGCGTAAGTGCGTATAAACGGCTGCCCTGACCGCCTGCCAGCAGCATTGCCACACATTCTTTTTTTGTATACATTCTTTTTTCCTCCCGATAGATTACTTTTTATTTTCAGCAGGGGATTTCGGCTTCCTTTTCCTTGCTTCCCCCGCAGCTTTTTTTGCCGACGCTTTGGTCTTTGGCTCTGCTTTGCTGTCCGCCTCCTTTGCTTTTGATTTTGATCTATTCTTCGGTGCAGGCTTTTCTGCTCCGTCGGATTCCGTTTTAGCCTTGCGCTTCCTTACGGGAACATGCTTGAAATACATTGCCGAAAGAGGCGGTATATCAATAGTTATGGACTGCTCATAGCCGTGCATGGAGAAATCCTCCGCTTTGCGCTTCTTGTTGTCCACAGTACCCTGTCCGCCGTACTTTACATCGTCGGTTGACATTACCTGCTGCCAGTATCCGTCGTAGGGTACGCCTATACGGTAATTCTCGCGCTTTACGGGCACAAAGTTGCATACAACAACTATCTCGTTGCCCTGATCGTCTATACGGCGGAACGCGATAACGCTCTGCATATAGTCGTCGTGACATATCCATGAGAAGCCGTTCCACGAGTCGTCGTTCTGCCAGAAGGGAGGATTGTCGATATAGAATTTATTCAGGTCGCGGCAGTAGTCCTGTATCTGCTTGTGTTCGGGCATATCAAGGAGCTGCCAGTCAAGACCCTGCTTATAGTTCCACTCTATTCTCTGCGCAAATTCGTTGCCCATGAAGTTCAGCTTCTTGCCGGGGTGGGCGAACATATACGCAAAGAATGTACGCAGCGTTGCAAATTTATCCGCAAGATACTGACCGCTCATCTTGTTCCACAGGGAAGCCTTTCCGTGCACTACCTCGTCGTGAGAAATAGGCAGGATAAAGTTTTCGCTGAAGCTGTAGAAGAATGAGAACGTCAGTCTGTTGTGGTTGTTGGCTCTGAAAATGGGGTCAAGCTTCATGTAGTCAAGGATATCGTTCATCCAGCCCATGTTCCACTTGAAGTTGAAGCCCAGACCGCCTACGTCCGCAGGCTTTGTTACCAGCGGCCATGCGGTGGATTCCTCGGCGATCATCAGCACGTCGGGATTTCTGCCGAACACTGCTGTATTCAGCTTGCGCAGGAACTCCACAGCCTCGTAATTCTCGATACCGCCGTCCTTGTTGGGACGCCATTCGCCGTCGCGGCGGTCATAGTTAAGATAAAGCATGGAGGCTACCGCGTCAACGCGCAGACCGTCCACATGGAATTTCTCCACCCAATATATCGCATTGGAGATAAGGAACGACTGTACCTCGCTCTTGCCGAAATCGAATACTCTTGTGCCCCATGAAGCGTGCTCCTTTTTCAGGGGGTCGCTGTACTCGTAGCAGCAGTCGCCGTCAAACTCGAACAGACCTGCTCCGTCCTTGGGGAAATGAGCGGGCACCCAGTCAAGTATAACTCCGATGCCGTTATTATGGAAAATGTCTATCATTTTCATAAAGTCGTGAGGTGTTCCGTAACGGGAGGTGGGGGCGTAATATCCGATTATCTGATAGCCCCAAGAGCCGTCGTAGGGATATTCCGCCAGCGGCATCATCTCAATGTGGGTATAGTGCATATCCTTGAGATACGGCACCATTTCCTCGGCAAACTTGATATAGCTGAAAGGCTCGCCGTTTTCATATGTACGCCATGAGCCCAGATGTACCTCGTAGATGTTCATGGGGCTCTTGTATACGTTGGTCTTGGATTTCAGCTTGTACCACTCTCTGTCCGTCCATTCAAAACCATCGATATCGAAATACTTTGTGGCGGTGGCAGGACGGGTCTCCATGTGCGTGCCGAAAGGATCCGCCTTTAACACAACGCTCTGATGGGACGTTTCGATGCTGTACTTATATGTAAAATAGGTGTCAACATTTTCAAGGAATATCTCCCATACCGAATTATCGGCGAGACGGGTCATCGGGTGCCTGTTTCTGTCCCAGTTGTTGAAATCGCCCACAATTGACACGGATTTTGCGTGAGGCGCCCATAAACGGAAGAAAACGCCCTCATTATCGCCGCATACCCCTTTGTGCGCACCGAAAAAGTCGAATGATGTGAAGTTTTTTCCCTCATGGAAGATGTGAAGAGGAAATTCGTAACCGTCAGGAAGTTTTTTGCTTGCGTCGGACATATTTTTACTGCTCCTTCAACAAAGGGCTTTGCCCCGTACTCTTATGCCAAAACGCATAAGGAAAACAGCATTTCGTATGCGCCGCACACGGGTCGGCAAACATAACTATGCTTTATATATACATTTTAACAGATTATGTATCTGATTTCAAGTGTTTTTGTAATAATTTTATATATCAAACGTAAAGCCTATATCAAATTTATGCAAAATCAACAAATATCTTTCAACACTTAACGCTTGAAACAGATATTAGCACAAAAAAATAGTAAAAATTTTCATATTGCGACCTAAATTTGTGCAAAATAATAAGTCAGTATTTTTCTGCAAATCAAATTTTGTGCAGTCTTACAACAAAAACAGTTTTGTCATCGGGAGGGCATTTATCGTTCTCGCCGCAGTATTCTATTATGCCGTCGGCGCACCGCTGCGGAGAATAGCCGTCGCTGAGCATAAGCTCGCGGACGCGGGGGAATATCTCCTCCCTTATGCCGTCGCTGAACATGACTGCGGTATCGCCGTCGGACAGGTGCAGAGTGCGCTGCTCCGGCTCCACGGGAATGATTATGCCAAGGGGCAGAGTGCGGCTCTCCACAGCTTTTACCACGCCGCCCGTGCGGAAGAGGGTCTGCGCCGCGCCCATTTTATACAGGTCTGTCCTGCCCGTAAACAGGTTTATGCGCATGATGTCGGCGGTGGCGAATATCTCCTCCCCCGACTTTGCCGACAGCAGCAGGTTTGCATTTTTCACCGCCGCGCCGATACCCATGCCTGCTTTGATAAGATTTGTCAGTATGGACACGGTCATGCCGCTTTCCAAGGCGGCGCGCTGTCCGCTGCCCATGCCGTCCGATATAATATAGTATACGCTGCCGAAGCCGTCCTCAAAGTATGCCGAATTATCTCCGCTGACGTCCTCCCTGCCGTTTTTCACCGACTTGCCCGTGTCAGCGGCGAAAACCGCAGGCTCGTGCCAGCGTATGCGCATTATGCCGCCCTTGGCAAAGCACTGCGGCTTATCAAGCTGGCGGTCGGTGACCTCGGACAGCTTTTCCGTCAGCTCATCCAGCGGTATATCAAGGCTTGACCGATAGAAGCACGAAATATAAATATGCCCGCCCGCGTCAAAAAATACCGCCGCAGACGATTTTTTTCCGCCATGCAGAGAAATTATCTCTCCTGCGCGGCGGGACAGTCCCTCGTCGCAGACGTTATCGCCCCCTCCGATACAGCGCAGTATCTCCTCCTGCGCCGAAAGCTGCTCTGCGGCGGCGTCCCACATTCCGGTCGCCGCTTCCGCAAGGCGCTGCTCCACCTTGCTGCCGTAATATTCGCTGTTGAAAATATCCGCCAGCTCGCTTTTCCTCGGGCAGTCCTCCAGACCGCGCGGAAACTCGCGCTCGGTGATAAAACCACGCTCGCTCATTCGGTGTACAACAGCGGGAAATACATACTTCCTCCTGCGCGCTTCCCCTCGGCAGCATATCTCGCTGCTGCGGCAGGACGAGCATACTCTGCCGCATACGGTCTGCGACACGGCAGACGCGTCGATATTAGGCGCGCCGCCCAGAAGCTCCGCCGCCTTGGATACTTTCTCGCGGAGAGCCTTTACCGTCTCGGCGGCAAAGGCGGTACTGTCGCGGAAATACTCCGCCGAAGCCGCCCCCGTATTCAGCACGCCGTTTATACATTTCATATATATTTTGTCGGGTATCAGGCAGTATAATGCCGCCGCCGCGACGGTATCGCTGAGAAGCGCGGCAGCCCATTGCAGTCTGCCCATGAATATCATCAGACCTGCCGTCGCCGCCGCAAACACTACAGCCGAGGCGGTACGTCCCCTACGCGAGACGCAGCACGCCGCCATGCCCGAGCAGGATATAATTGCGGAGCTGCGCACCATGTCGGACAGGTCGCTGCCGCCCGTCTCGCCAAGTATTATACCGAGTGCGGAAAGCGCGCCCGTCACTGCGCTGCCTCCTGCTCCGAAGCGTCCTCCCGAGGCAAGGATAACGAACATACCGATAATACGCCCGATGCAGAAATTGCCCGCTCTCACGCAGCTTAACGCCGCCGTGCCGAGGACATACAGCACCGCCGTCCCCACGGCTTTTTCGCCCGTGACGTTTATCCTGCCGTCCGTGCTTACGGTCTCCATGCACGCCGAGGAATAGTAGGCAACGCCGCCGCAAAGCAGACCGCGGAACAGCACGGCAAGTATAAGGGGCAGGGTTATCTCGCAGAAGAACGCCGCCGCTGCTCCGCCTGTTATGTACAGCACCGCCGCCATGACCGCCGCTGCCGCCGCAGAGGGTCTTTTCTTATGCAGAAGCTCAGCCAGAAAGCCTGCAAATATCAGCATTGGCATGGCTATGATATCCGCCGCAAATTCGTCTGCCGTGCCCGTGGCAAGGTATGATATTGCCGCGCCCATGAAAATGCACATTCCGTACATGGGCGGAGCCGCCGCGCACAGCGCCGCGCAGACGGGTATCCCCGTGCCGCCGTATGCTCCGCTGAATATCCCTCCGCACACCACGGACATCACAGCCGTCGCCGCCGTCCCTAATCCCGTCCGCTCCTTTTTTTGGCGCAGAAGATTCTCCTGCGCCGCATTTAAAATATCCTGCGTTTTTTCCTTTACGATCATTTTTATCAGTCCTTGGTAAAATAATAATATACATATTTTACCATATTGGATATGGAATATATTGTCATAATTATACCTTATATTTAGGGTAAAACAAAATACCGCACATCAAAGAATGCACGGTATTATTTATCCCAATAGCTGTTTACAATATCATAGCATTTACTCTTTTTATCCGCGTTTATAAGATAATCGATAAAAAGCTGCTCGGTCTCTTCATCGCGGAAGCTTAGCAGGGTGCGGTAGGCTTCTCTTATGGGGAGGATGTCGCCGCCCAAGCGTATTATCTTAAACGCCAGACTACGCGCTTGGGGAGGGTCTGTCCGCAGGAAATATCTCAGGGCGCAGGTCAGCTTTTCCTCGGTCTCGGTCTCCCTCTCCGTCAGCCACTTTTCCGCTGTTTCCGCGGTGAGATTTTCGCCGTCCCCAAGCACTGCGGATATTGCCGCAAGCTCATATGCGGTAGGATATTTTTGGCAGGATATATCGAAGCCGTGTCCCGTCACGGGAGACTCAAAGGGCGTTATTTTCTCGGTCTTGCGGTGAGAATTATATCCCCATATCGGTTTTTTATGCTGCGCTTTACGGATACCCTCAAAGGGTATTTTTATATTGCAGAATGCGATACCGTCGGCAGGCTTGTTTTTGTCGTAGGGCGGATCTGTGTAATAATAGCTGACGGGCAAAATGGTGATACAATTCAGCGGCAGACCCAGCTCCGCCGCCGCGAAAGCCTTGTGGTGTCCGTCCAGCAGGGCGCTGAAATAGCCCTTTTCATAGTACGCGATACCGCGCACCGAATCGGGGTCGCGGCGCAGTATATCTTTGTAATACTCCACACGCTCACGATTTATCATCTCTGCCGATTGGGTGGGAAACAGAAATGCGGGGTATATATCTCCCGTGGTGAGAAGTCCGCTGAGCCAGTAGTAATCGCAGGCGCCGTCGTAATACGTCAGCTCCTTTGGTACATTATAAAAAAATCTGCCCGTGCCGTCGGAGGGATAATGTGTAACGTCCGCAACAAGATACAGACCGTCGCCGAGAAGTCCCAGCAGAGGCGAGATATTTTCCGCGGCGGCATTTATATCGGTATAGCCGCCGTTTATCTTGTCGCGTATATCACGCAGCTCCTTGCAGTCGGCGTTTTCAATGCTGTAGCCTGCGGCGAGAAGTCCGCAGCAGGTGGGACACCATGTGTATTTTCCCTGCATTATGGGGGTGCCGTTTAGCATAAGGCGGCTGTGAAAATCGTCATAATTCGGCGCGGTCTCGCTGACGTGGGCAAGTGCTCCTCTGCCGTTTTTCACGGACACAAGCACTGCGGAGCGGCACCACGCCGCGCGGGGTATTTTTGCCTTACGCAGGATATTTATTTTTGTACTGCCGAACATGGTACCGCTCCTCTGTCTTTAACTTACTTTCGCGTATCTTTCGCCGTAGATAATGCTGTGCATTACCTTTTCGGGAGATATTTCGCCGCTCATTATCATGTCGAAAACGGCGGGGGTAAAGCCCGATACAAGGGCTGCACCCGTGTCGGACATTTTTACGGGCAGGTGGCTGTTGCGTGCGTTCACGTTCCAGAATACCACGTCGGGCAGTCTGTAGCCGTAACGGGCGTACCTTTTCTTCATGGCGTCGAAGACAGTCATGCTGTTGCCGCCGATGACGCAGGTGTTGAACTCCATGTCGGAGATTATGTATATTCTGGCGGGCATTTCGCTCTGCTTTACGCGGTTTGTCACCGCTGTGCGGAGTATCAGCTCGAACACCGCTTCAAGGTTTGTGTCCGCGACCTCGTTAAAGGTCCTGCAGTAGCGCACCTTTTGGGTAATATCCTTTCCCTTTATCTCCACAAGGCGGGGAGAGCGTGAAAAGGTTATGAAGTGGTTTGCAAACGCGCCCTTGTTGTGCTCGGCAAAGTATATACCCAGGGACAGCGCCGCGTCGATAGGACGTACGGGACTGCCGCAGGTCATGGAGCCCGAGCCGTCGATAACGGCAATGGCGTTTCCGTTGTCGGCGCCGTTTCCGTAGTCGGGCAGGCTTTTCCATGCTGCTTCAAGGGAGGGTCTTTCCTCTGCGGTAAGGTCGATGCTGACGCACCTGCGCACTATCTCGTAGGGGTAAAGCACGGAGGCGTTCATTTTTGCTTCGCCCTTTACTACCTTGACAATATACTTTTTATAGCGCTCGCAGTCGTTGCGGATAAACGCTTTCCTGTACTTCATCATTGCGCAGGAGGGCTGCTTTGCGTAGTCGAAGGTATAGTCTCTTTCGCGGAGACGGTTCTCGATGATGTCGGTATATTTTCTCAGGGCGGAGAGGGTCACGCGGTACTCTTTGTCGGTCATGCCCAGATATTTTGCCAGCCGCTTGCCGCTGTATCTTGTACGGTCGGAGGAAGCGTTTACGGAGGGCAGCCATTTCGCAAGAAGCGATACCTTGCCGGCGCATTTATACGCGGAGATGTCCTCGTCAAGACGTGCCTTTATTTCGGCAAAGGCAGCGTTTTCGCAGGGGGTGTCTATGAGGGTGCAGAGGTCGTCGTAACGTCCGAACTCGGCAAAGTTTTTGATGTTTCTCTCCACGGCTTCGGGGTGATTTACCGCAAGGGTCTTTACGGCAATGCGAAAAAATCTTCTCTCGCCCAGACCGCCGCGGATATCTCTTGCGAAAAAGATTATTTTCATGGCGGCTTCGGGGTCTTCCGCATATGCGCGGAGGACGTGGGCGGCGATCGTGGCTTCCTCGGCGTTTCTCATGCCGCCTGCTCCGAAGAACAGGTCAAGGCAGTATGAGCCCGATGAGCGGTACGCGACCGCGCCGTTTTCGGTAGATGTGATATTGGATTCTTTCTTCAGATAGTTAAGCATTACAAACACTCCTTTTCACAAGACAGCTTTTTTTACCAAACGCCAAAGCGTCGGGCAGGATTCGAACCTGCATTGACCTATTTTGTATGCTGTTGCTGTCTTAAATTCCAACAAGGCTCTTTTATCCTTATCTCGGCGCGCTTGGCAACCGAGTCCCTCGGCATATTGCTGCGAGAGCCTTTAATTTGTGTGCGGCTCAATTATATGAGCCTTAATTTTTGCCAAGGCGCGTTATGAACTCCGCTTTACAGGCGAATAATATACATCATTGCTGTGTGCGCCTTTAATTATGTCATAAATTGTTTGCGGCTCGAATTATGAGCCAAGAATTTTTGCCAAGGCGCCTTATGTCAATTTTGCTTTTCAGGCAAATCATATACTTTGTTTGCTGTTTGCGCCTTTAAATTATGTCTGCATTGTACACGGCTCTATTTTTTCAGCGGCGTTCATCGAGAACTAAAACACGCTTTTGCGTATCCGGGAGTTTTACCCTGCCTCCGCCGTGGTAAAAATATGCTGTGTGAGCCGTTAATTATTTTACAAGGCGCTGTATTTTCACGCAAATGAATCAATAATTTGCTGTTAGCGCCTTTATTTTTACACGGTGCGCTTTTTGCTGCTCTGCCAACTGAGCTACGGGAATATCCCGACAGGAGTCGAACCTGCGACACGCTATCCTTGGTTTGCTGTATGCACCGTTCACACCATGACCGAATAGTTTATCCGGTCAAAATACCAATTTCACTAAAACACTATTCACTATTCATTATTCACTATTCACTATTCACTAAAAACCCATTATCCCTTGACCACGCCCACCGTGAAAAGCCGTTTTATTGGCTCGGTGAGGTCGCGCTCGTTTTCTATGACCTGCTCTATATTTTTATAGGCAAACCGCGATTCCTCCGCAACGTCGGATTTATTATGCTTGGCAAGAATAACGTTCTGCTCCTTTAGGTCGCACATTACCTTGTCAACGGGGAAGGTCTGCACGGCGGCGGTGCGGGAGTAAAGTCTGCCTGCGCCGTGAGAGGAGGACATAAAGCTGTCCTCGTTTCCCCTGCCCTTTACAATGTAGCTGTATGACCCCATGGCTCCGGGGATAATGCCAAGCTCGCCGTCCCGCGCTCTGATAGCGCCCTTGCGGTGGACGTAGACGTCCTTGCCAAAGTGATGTTCAAGGGCTGCGTAATTGTGGTGGCAGTTTATTTCGCCCGAGAAGTGCGGCTCAATGCCGAGATATTTTACGGTATACTTTGCGAAAATCTCCTTTATCTTGGCAAGCATGACAGCACGGTTTTCGTAGGCGAAGTCCATGGAAAGCTGCATCCAGTCAAGATACCGCCGTCCCTCGTCCGTATCAACGGGGAGAAAGGGCAGGTTCCATGATAAGTCAACTGCGGAATACCACCGTTCATTAAGGGCGCGGGCAATACGATTGAAGTGCTGTCCCACCATATTGCCGAAGTGACGGCTGCCCGAGTGGAGCATTATACAGCACATTCCGTCCTCGTCCTGCTGGAGCTCGATAAAATGGTTGCCGCCGCCGAGAGTGCCTACCTGAAAATATCCCTCGTCTATCTGCGGGATAAGCTCCCTGTCGGCTTCGTATTTTTCGCCCTCCGCCTTGGCTCTGTCAAGGACTGCTGACGCTTGCGGCTTTTTATAGTGGTTGAAGCCTGTGGGGATATTGCGGAGTATATCGCCGCATATCGCCTGCACAAGGTTTCCGCTGCCTGTGACCGTACTGCGGAGCATTTCCACGGAAATATCCGTCCGGACAAATGCCATGCCGCAGCCGATGTCCACGCCAACCGCATTTGGTATCACTGCGCCGTCGCAGGCGATAACGCCGCCTATGGGCATTCCCTTGCCTGCGTGGGTATCGGGCATCAAAGACACCCACTTATGTATAAAGGGCAGCTTGGCAAGGTGCTTTGCCTGCTCCATACAGTTTTCCTCTATCATGTCCTCGGAGGACTGCCATATCTTTATGGGCTTCATATCCGTATTCTTTTCGTACTTTACAAACATATTATCACTCTCTCGTTTCGTTATGTCCAAAGTATACCACGGCAAAATGTAAAAATCATTTAA
>JBJEQM010000030.1:0-11735 GCA_051881755.1 Oscillospiraceae bacterium | reverse complement strand
GTCAAACATGATATTGAGCGCAGAATTTGGATCCCACAGCTCTTCCATATTGATTGGCTTAGCTTCGGAGTGCTTTGTTCTGTCGGGTAAGGAGGCACCCTCGACCAAAGCGGCATAATCCGCTTCGGGAATGGGACGGGCGAAATAGAAGCCCTGTCCGTCCTCGCAGCCTACGCTGCGCAGGAAGCTCAGCTGCTCCACAGTCTCGATACCCTCGGTGATAACGTGCATATCAAGCCATTTTGCCATGGTGATAACAGAGGAAAGTATCTTTCCGCCCTTTATGCTGTCGCCCTCTCCCGAAAGGAAGCGCAGGTCTATCTTCAGCACGTCAACGGGTATCTCCTTGAGCATATTCAGGGAGGAATATCCGCTGCCGAAATCGTCCATCATCACCGTGAAGCCGTAGGCTTTCAGCTGCTTCATAACGTTGTCAAGCACAAATTTGTTGTCGGTGAAAGCGCTTTCGGTCAGCTCCAGCTGGAAAAGGGGAGTGGGTATATTATATTTTTCCACCAGACCGATAATGGTCTCGCAGAGCTTGGGATTATACAGATTTACCTTTGATATATTGACGGAAATCGGCAGGACTCTTTTTCCCGCGTCAAGACTGCGGCGTATGAAAATGCAGACTTGCTCCCAGACATACTCGTCCAGCTTCATGATAAAGCCGTTGCGCTCGAAAACGGGAATGAACATACCCGGATATATCATGCCCCTTTCGGGGTGTATCCATCTGACAAGAGCCTCCGCGCCAGAAATAGCGCCTGTGGATATGTTGTATTTTGGCTGATAGTATACGATAAACTGCCTTTCCGAAAGAGCGGTGTTCATCATGGAGGTTATCATCTGGTCGTTGATGATGGATTCGTGCATTTTCTCGTCGAAGTACGCGCTGCGGCGGATATAGTTGCCCTTGATGGTCTTTTGTGCAAGATGAGCGCGGTCGCACATAACGTCGACGGAAAGAGAGTGGTCGGTGACTTCGTAAATGCCGATGGATATCATTATATCGAAATCCAGCATATAGTCCTTGGCGAAAAGACCGATCTTTTCAACCGCGTCGTCGGCGTCGCGCTTTTTCAGGCAGACGCAGAAAACGTCCGATTCAAGGCGGCCGTAGGTGCAGTCTCCGAATGATGACATAAGGCTTTCAAGGTCGGAGGCGATATGCCGCAGAAGCTTGTCGCCCTCGTCGTGACCGAACAGCTCGTTTATCACCTTGAAGTTGTCCACGTCAAAGCGGATAATGCAGAACTGCTCATGCTTGTTAAGGTCCAGCAGATTTTTTGTGCGAAGGAAGAATGTGCGCTTGTTGTATATTTCGGTCGTGATATCATACTCCGCGCGGTGGCGAAGCTTGTCGAGATATTCATGCTCGTTGGTGACGTTCTGCACCGTGCCTATAGCGCTGCTGAGCTTGCCGCTTTCGGTATAGGTGAAGCGCACGGTGAATTTGCACCACATATAGGAGTTGTCCGCCAGCTCCACGCGCACGGTGGTCTCGGCTGTCTCCTGCTGTTCGCCCGCCCGAAGCTTAAATTCGCGGACAAATTTTGTGCGGTCGGCAGGTATCACCGCATTTACGTTGGTCGTTCCGTCAGGCAGGAAAATATCATGCTTGAAGCGGTATTCCTTTATATTTTCTGATACATATGACGTTCCGTTGATAAAATCATTTTCAAATACAACGGCGCCCGTCTGTGAGGTGATTATCTCGTAGCGGAGATTCTGCCTGTTCTGTTCCTGCAGCAGCTTGTTTTCACGCTCCAGCGCCTCAATGGATTTCCTCTGTATATCCTTTACATTTGTAACGTCGTTGAGCAGACAAACGCAGCTGCCCAGATGGGGTATATAAAAATATGCACTGTATGTCCTGCCGTCCTTTTCGTAGTCGGCAAGCTTAGTTTTGGATATATCTCCCGATACGGAAAATTCCGACAGTATATCGCCGAAGCCCTCCTGACCGAACGCGAGATATTCAGCGGCTGAGGTGCCCGGAGCGCAGTCTCTCTTGCCGCATATTTTGAGGTAATTGCGGTTGCAGTAGTCCACCGCGATCCCGTTGGGAGTGTACTTTACCGCGATAAACGCAGGCGGCATATCGTTGAGATAATGGAAAACGCCGGATCTTGTCTCCATTTTAACACGTTCTGCGGCGGAGCGCATATAGTTGCGGCGGCGTATAACGTTTTCAATGCGTATTTTCAATACTTCCGGAGCGGAGAGCTTATGTATGAAATCCCACGCGCCAAGACGGAGCGCTTCGGTCTCGGCGGTCTCGTCGCCTGTGATGGCGATAACGGGATAACCGCGGAGCGGCTCTACCTTTTGCATTTCTTTGAGCACACTGAAGCCGTCCATGACGGGCATATAAATATCCAGCAGTATAATATCGAGCCGCGCGGCATATTTCTGCATAAGCTCCAAAGCCTCGGCGCCGTTTTCGGCTTCTATAAACTCATAGCCCTCGGAGAATTGCTGACGAAGCAGGACCCTGTTTATCTCCTCATCATCGGCAATGAGCATTAGACGTTTGTTTTCCATAGTTTATTACCGTGTTCCTCGGCAGCACCGCAGGAGCAGCTTTCCTTTCAGATTTGGTACGGTATATGATAAGCACGCAGAAAAATCAGGACTTATCCGCACGAAAGCGCGCGCTTGAATTCCACATATTTTACATCGAACGCCGCAAGAGCGCTGTCAATAGCCTCGGGAGAGCCCTGCTCCAGCGCGTCGCACAGCGGACGAGCGGCGTCCTCCAGCGGTTTGAGGTTGAGATCGCGCACCGAGCCAAGCAGGGAATGTGCCGTTACAGCCGCACCCGAAAAATCCCGTGCCGCCGCCTGAGTGTGGAGCTTGTCGAAACGGTCGTCCAGCGCAAAAGCGTCCAGACTGGAGATGTACAGGTCGTCGCTTTCGATCTTGCTGTGGAAATCGCCGTCGGTAACAGCGCCGTATTTATTCAGATTTTGAATTATGCTGTTCATTTTCATCACCGTTTTCCCGCGTGGGAAACGCACTCCTTTCCCGTATATTGAGGATAATGAAGCGATCGGGCAGAGCCGCCGACGGTGCGGCGGAAGACATACCCCGTCCCGCAGCGGCAGCTGTACTATATCTTTCGCATATAATTTTTTGGTGGCGCGGTCGGTATGAACATGGTCATATCGACCGCATTTATAATATGTATAGTTATTATAGCATATTTTTTCCGATTTTTCAAGCAATTTAAAAATATTTAATATATAATATGACAAAAATACAATGCAATATTTGTGCAGACTGTTTTCTTTATAATGTATTTAAAAATATCGGTTGACAAATCCGAAACAAAATGTTATAATTAAACGATAATTTGTGCCGATAGTTGATTTATCGGCAAAACAGGAGGTAAAAACGTGAGAAAGGTCAAAAAACCTGTCTTCTTCATAATACTGCTGCTGATACTTGCATTCGCGGCTTCCGTTATCTTCGGTTTCAGCACATATTATGGCGACATGACAAAAGTTTATATCAAGGGCGTGGACAATATCCGCTACGGCATTGATATAAAGGGCGGCGTTGACGTTACATTTACACCGCCGGAGGGCGTCGAGGCTACCGACGCAAATATGGACGCTGCCAAGGAGGTCATCGTTCAGAGAATGATAAAGCTTGGCATCACCGATTACGAATGTTACATCGACTACGATAATTCCCGTATTATCGTGCGTTTCCCCTGGAAAGAGGGCGAGGCGGAGTTCGACCCCGAGGCTGCCGTTAAGGAGCTGGGCGAGACCGCGCAGCTGACTTTCCGTGAGGGCGCCGAGACCGACGAGCTTGGTCTGCCCACGGGAATTACCGCCGAAAATATCGTCCTTGAGGGCTCGGACGTTCAGGAGGCTTATGCCGCTTACAGAACCTCCGAGGACGGCACATACCAGTGGATAGTCAGCCTTGAGCTGACCCCCACGGGCACAACAAAATTTGCCGACGCTACCGCAAAGCTTTATCAGGAAAACGGCTGTATCTCCATCTGGATGGACGAAACTATGGTTTCCGCTCCAACTGTAAACGCCGTTATCTCCAACGGCAAGGCGGAGATCACGGGCAATTTTGACTCCGACAGCGCAAAGGCTCTTGCCGACAAGATCAACTCCGGCGCGCTGCCCTTTAAGCTTGTGACCGCAAGCTTCTCCACCATATCGCCAAGCCTCGGCGCAGGCGCTCTTGACGCCATGGTGCTGGCAGGACTTATCGCATTTGCGTTTATCGCTGTATTTATGATAATCGCATACCGTCTGCCCGGCTTTGTAACGGTCATCGCACTTATCGGTCAGATCGCGGGCACACTTGCATTTGTATCGGGATACTTTGGCTTCATGGAGGGCTCTATCCTCACTATCCCCGGTATCGCAGGTATTATCCTTGCAGTCGGCATGGGCGTTGACGCAAACATCATCACCGCAGAGCGTGTCCGCGAGGAGCTCAACAAGGGCAAGACCCTTGACGGCGCTATCGAAATGGGCTTCAAGACCGCATTCAGCGCTATTCTCGACGGCAACGTTACAATGATACTTGTCGCTATCATACTTATGGGCGCTTTCGGCACACCCGACAGCATTTTTGCCAAGGCTCTCAGATTTGTATTCTTTATGTTCGGACCGTCCACAGCAGGTACTATCTACTCCTTCGGCTTCACATTGCTGACAGGCGTAATCCTGAACCTGTTCTTCGGCGTGTTCTGCTCCAGACTTATGCTTGCTTCCCTTTCCAAATTCAAGCCTCTGAGAAATCCCAAGCTTTACGGAGGTGGCAAAAATGACTAAGAAGTTTAATATTGATTTTATCGGACATAGGAAGATATTCTTTATCATATCCGTGGCAGTTGTTGCATTTTCCATTCTTGCGACATTCATCTTCGGTGCTGACCTTGATATCCAGTTCAAGGGCGGTACTATCCTGACATATGTTTACGACGGCGATATCGACGGCGGCGAGTTTACTTCTTACGCCGGAGAAATACTCGGCGGCATGGGTGTAAAGTATACCACCGGTACAGACTTCACATCGGGCAGAAACAACATTCAGCTTTCCCTTGTATCCACATCGGGACTTTCCTCCGACAAGCAGTTTGAGCTTACAAACGCTCTGACGGAAAAATATGCCGCAAACAATGTTGAGCTTATCGAATCCTCCGATGTTTCGCCCTCCTCGGGACGCGAATTCTTCGCAAAGTGCCTTGTGGCGGTGGCGTTCTCGGCGATAGTGCTTATTGTGTATATTGCTATCCGATTCAAGAACATCGGCGGCTGGCTGGCGGGCTGCTGTGCAGTCATCGCTCTTCTCCACGACTGTATCATTGTATACGGTACGTTTATCGTGTGCGGCATGAACATCAACGCAAACTTTATGGCGGTAATCCTTACGATACTCGGTTACTCCATCAACAACACCATCGTTATCTACGACCGTATCCGTGAAAATTCCAAGCTGTACAAAAAGGCAAAGACCCGCGACGAGATAGTAAATCTCAGTGTAAATCAGTGCCTTACACGTTCTGTCAATACCTCGCTTACAACAGTTGTTGCCATGCTTTCCGTAACTATTGTTGCGGCGGTATGCGGAGTAACGTCCATTATATCGTTCTCGTTCCCCGTTATGGTGGGTATGATCGTGGGCACATATTCGTCCGTATGCCTTGCTCCGGCTCTCTGGGCGCACTTCGAGAGCATTAGGGATAAGAATAAGAAATCCCCAAAGGCTAAAAAGGCTTAATTATACTGCAATTTTTCGGAGCGCGGGAGCTTTTTCCGCGCTTCGGTGTTTATTGGAGGGATCTTTTTGGAGGCAGGAGTATCGACCGCCTGTTTATATCCCGAGGTGCTTGAAAAGGCATTTGCGCAGCTTGCGGAAAACGGGATAAAGCTTGCAGAAATATTTGTTAATTCCCACTGTGAGCTAAGCGATCCGTATCTTGACGAAATGCTGGCGGTACAGAGGGAATACGGTGTAAAGGTATCCTCTGTACACCCTTTTACCTGCGGCATTGAGCCCATGATGTTTTTTACAGAATATGAACGCAGAGTGGACGATATGCTTGAATATTACAAAAGATTTTTCGAGTATATGAACCGCTTCGGCGCGGAATTTTTCGTGCTTCACGGCAACAAGCCCCAGAATTACTGTCCCGATGAGAGATACTTTGAGCGGTTTGCGCGGCTTCAGGATACGGCGGCGGGATTCGGCGTGACGGTGGTGCAGGAAAATGTGGCTCGGTGTACGGGACGCTCACCGGATTTCCTTGTAAAAATGGCGGAGACTCTTGGCGATACCGCCAAGTTCGTGCTTGATATCAAGCAGGCGCGCCGCTCCGAGGTGGATCCCACAGACGTTGTAAAGGCTTTGGGCAGACACATTGTTCACGTCCATTATTCCGACGGCGGCGAAAAAGGGGACTGTCTCAAATTCGGAGACGGTACCTTCGATAACCGCGCATTTTTCGATGCTTTGCGGGATAACGGATACGGCGGCAGCGTCATAATTGAGCTGTACAAGGGCAGCTATACCGACGCGGCGGATATTGCGGATAATTGCCGCGCGCTGAACAGATTTCTTGCGGAAAACGGTTATTAACATATTATTCCTTGACAATCAATGAAATATATCATATAATTATGTAAGCATTGTCTAAATAAATAAAGGTGGTAATTGAAATGGCAGAAAAATCCATGAATAAGATCGTTGCTCTTTGCAAGGGCAGGGGATATGTTTATCCCGGCTCGGAAATTTACGGCGGTCTGGCAAATACATGGGACTACGGTCCTCTCGGCGTTGAGCTGAAAAACAATATCAAAAAAGCATGGTGGAAGAAATTTGTGCAGGAGAGCCCCTACAATGTAGGTCTTGACTCCGCTATACTTATGAATCCCCAGACATGGGTGGCTTCGGGACACCTCGGCGGCTTCTCCGACCCCCTCATGGACTGCAAGTCCTGTAAGACCCGTCACAGAGCGGACAACCTTATTGAGGCTGACGGCGCAAATCCCGCAGGCTGGACAAACGAGCAGATGATGGCTTACATCAGAGAGCACGAGATAAAGTGCCCCAACTGCGGCAAGTCCGATTTTACCGATATCCGTCAGTTTAACCTTATGTTCAAGACCTTTCAGGGCGTAACCGAGGATTCCAAGTCGGAAATATACCTCCGTCCCGAAACCGCACAGGGTATTTTTGTAAACTTTGCCAATATCCAGCGTACATCCAGAAAGAAAGTGCCTTTCGGTGTTGGTCAGATAGGCAAGTCTTTCAGAAACGAGATCACACCCGGCAACTTTATCTTCCGCGTTCGCGAGTTCGAGCAGATGGAGCTTGAATTCTTCTGTAAGCCAGGCACCGACCTTGAATGGTTCGACTACTGGAGAAGCTACTGCAAGAACTGGCTGCTGAGCCTTGGTATCAGCGAGGAGCACCTGCGCCTGCGCGACCATGACAAGGAGGAGCTTTGCTTCTACTCCAAGGCGACGACCGACTTCGAGTATCTCTTCCCGTTCGGCTGGGGCGAGCTGTGGGGTATTGCCGACAGAACCGACTACGACCTCACACAGCACCAGACAACAAGCGGCAAGGGCCTTGAATATTTCGACCCCGACGACAATTCCAAGTACATTCCTTACGTTATCGAGCCGTCTCTCGGCGTAGAGAGACTGTTCCTTGCTATCGTGTCCGAGGCTTACGACGAGGAAACTATCGGCGAGGGCGACGTAAGAACGGTAATGCACCTGCACCCTGCGCTTGCTCCCGTCAAGGCGGCTGTGCTGCCCCTTACAAAGAAGCTTCGCGACCCTGCAATTGAAGTATTCAATATGCTCTCCAAGAAGTTCAACGTTGAGTACGACGAGGCAGGTCAGATCGGTAAGCGCTACAGACGTCAGGACGAGATCGGTACTCCTTTCTGCATCACCTACGACTTCGATACAATCGAAAAGGACGGCTGCGTGACTGTCCGCGACCGTGATACAATGGAGCAGGAGAGAGTAAAGATCGACGAACTCGTTGCTTATCTTGATAAGAAACTGGAATTCTGATATAAGATACTGTAAAACGACAAAAGTCTGTGTAAAGTACAATACTTTACACAGGCTTGATTTATTATAATAAAGTGCTTTAGGCATACACTCAAAAAATATCCATGTAAAGATATTTTCTTTACATGGATATAATGCTGTATTCGAGATTTTCCCACACCAATTCGGTGCCCTCGTCGGTGCCGTCGGGGAGAAGAGCGAGGGCGACAAGTATGGTATCGCCGCTGTCGTTGTCTGTGCGGAGAAGATGAGCGTAGTCGCCGTCAATGCGGACGACCTTGTAATAGTATGGTCCCATGTCAGTCCTCCACAATAACGTAGTTGTCGGCGGCGTTGTCCTTGGTGGCGTACTCGGTGACGTTGAGCACCTTTACTTTAAGGGGGCGCTGTCCCATGTTTATCTCGATAATGTCGCCCACCTTGACGTCGTAGGAAGCCCGTGCGGGTCTGCCGTTGACAACTATCTTGTCCGCGTCGCAGGCTTCGTTGGCGACGGTGCGGCGCTTGATAAGTCTTGTTACTTTAAGGTATTTGTCCAGTCTCATAATATCCTCCAAAAAAACTGACCGTCGGAATATGCGCACCGACGGTCAGAAAAAGTATCGTTAAGAAAAATTACTTAGCGTCTACAGCGTCCTTGAGAGCCTTGCCTGCCTTGAATGCGGGAGCCTTCTTAGCGGGAACTGTGATCTTCTCCTTTGTTCTGGGGTTGGTTGCTTCCTTAGCTGCTCTCTCGCGAACTTCAAATGTACCGAAGCCTACGATCTGAACCTTGTCGCCGCTAACGAGAGCGTCTGTGATAGAGCCGATTACTGCGTTGAGAGCCTTCTCGGAATCCTTCTTGGAAAAACCGCTCTTTTCTGCTACTGCGCTGATCAATTCTGCCTTTGTCATAATATTATACCTCCAAAAATTATTATGGCTTGCGCCATTATCATTGATTTTAGGACTGCATATTACAAGTCCTTAGCTTTACGCCAATATGCGTCAAGCTGGTCTATGTTCAGGGATCTCATATCTATCCCGTCGAACCTTGTCAGTTCCTCCGTTTTGCGGAAACGGTCGATAAATTTGTCCGAAGAGCGGCTTAGAGCCTCCTCGGCGTCAAGACCGCACAGTCTTGATACGTTTACGGCGGAGAAAAGCACGTCGCCCATTTCTTCCTCGATATTGCTCTGCTCGGCTATAGCACTTTTCAGCTCGGCGATCTCCGATTCAAGGGAATCCAGCGCCGCCTGCACGCTGTCGAAGTCCATGCCTGCGCGCTTGGCACGCTGTCCGAGCTTCTGCGCCCGCATAAGGGCGGGGAGCGCCGTACAAACGCTTTCCAGCGTTTCCGTGTAGGTCTCCTGTCCCTTGGTCTCCTGCTTGATATTGTTCCAGTTTTTCAGCACGTCCTCGCTGTTTTTCACGGATACGTCGCCGAAAACGTGGGGGTGGCGTATTACAAGCTTTTGGCACACCTCGTTTACAACGTGGCCAAAGTCAAAGCTGCCTTTTTCCTCCTCGATACGGGAATGGAAAACTACCTGCAGAAGCACGTCGCCCAGTTCCTCGCGGAGCAGCTCCGTATCCTCCAAGTCGATAGCTTCTGCCGCCTCGTATACCTCCTCGATAAAGTCCTTGCGGATAGAGTGGTGATCCTGCTCTCTGTCCCAAGGGCAGCCGTTTTCCGAGCGGAGTATACGCATGATATTCAGCATATCGTCCATATTATATCGGTTTTTGAATTGAAAGTCCATGGTAAATTTTACAAACCTCTTTATCAAACTATAATCCGTAAAACGGTTAAGCAGCCTTTAAAGGCGCATATTTTACAGCGCCTTTAATATATTAACCGATTATTAGAAATATTTCAAGAGTTTTTTGAAAAAAAGTCAGCAAATCAGCAATTTTAACGTACTTTTAGTTAAAATGCCCATTAAATGTGTGCTTATTATGTAAATTACAGCCCCCAAAATCACGGACGGGAACAGAATAAGAGCACTTTTGGATATATTTTCAAGGATATTATTGGTAATCAACGCTGCCGCTCCGCAAAGCATACCGCAGAATGTCATTTTAAAAAGCAGGGTGTATACGGAGAATATGCCAATATTTGTATATTTGCATACTGCGGCGACAGACATTATCATTATAACGCCGTAGCAGACCGTTGTTGCCAACGCCGCACCCGAGACGTTCACCTGCGGAATGGAAACGAGAATGACATTTCCTACCAGCTTAACTGCTACGCCCCACAGCATTATCTTCACGGGAATGCTGCCCTTGCCCGCTGCCTGAAGTACAGCGAACAGTACCGACGATACCGCAAGAAATATCACGCCGATACCGAGTATGCGCAGAGGAAGTGCCGCTGCGGCTGCTTCCGCCTTGCCCGAGGGGAAAAGCAGCGCCAGTATCTGCGGTGCAAGGACGGATATGCCTATGCCCGATGGCACGGCGATATAAGCGGCGGTGAATATAACGTTGTTTGCGGAGCGGCTCAGGGCGGTCTTGTCGCCCGAAGCAAATGCTTCGGCTATGGCAGGAACGGCGCCCTTACCGAACATATTGGTAAATGATGGTATAAGATTAAAGACAGTCACGGCAAGCCCCGTAAAGCTTCCGAAAAAGAAGTTTGGCAGGTCGGAGGAAGATATTCCCGAGGAAATATATGGCAGGAAATATTCGGGGGAGCGCTCCGCCGCCTTGGCTATGCCGCGGGTAATGGTTGCAAGGTCGATGAGGGAGGTGAGGTTTGTCACAAGCGAGCCTGCTGCAACGGGGATAATAATTGTAAGCAGGGCGCGGCTTATGTCGCGGCGGCTTCGGGTGCAGGCGGTCGGTTTGGGCTTCTTGACTGCGGCGCAGCATAGTGCGGCGTACAGCGCTCCTGCGGCGGTGGATATGGTCACCCCCAGGACTGCCGCCGCTGCCGCCAATGGCAGGCGCATCTGCTCTGCGGACATTATATCAAGGAAATCAAAGGGGAGTGCTTTGCGGAGAAACGCGGCTATGCTGTCAAGCTTCGGGGCGCTCATGCGGAGCACGCTGCCGCACAGGAACAGTCCCGCTGCCAGTTTGACGGCGGCTTCGATTATCTGGGATATTGCCGTGGGGTACATATTGCGCCGCCCCTCAAAATAGCCTCGGTAAAGCGCCGATATACAGCCGAAAAGCACCGATGGTGCGATGGCGATGACGGCGAGGGCGGCTTCGGCGCTGCCGCCTGCATAACGGCAGAATGGGTACGCCGCAAGGAGGGTCAGCAGTGTAAAGGCAAGTCCCGTTACAGTATACAAAAGCAGGGCGGTGCGGCGTATCTTCTCGGTGCGCGGGTGGTCTCCCACGGCTTCGCTCTCGGCGGTGAGCTTGGCGGCGGCTACGGGAAGTCCCGTCACGGAAAGGGCATATACGGTCATAAAGATACCGTATGCGGTGGAGAAATATCCCATACCCACGCCGCCCAGCATATTGGCAAGGGGTATTCGGAATATTGCGCCCAGACCTTTTGCGGCTGCTGCCGAGGCTATAAGTACAATTGAGCCGTGTATGAAATTTTGCTTCTTCATTTACAAAATACCTCCGTTGGACAGTCTTCGGCTGACGGCAAAATAAAGGCTTATAACTATAGCAAGACACAAAAATAGACTGACAAAAGGAGGCTGGGACAAAGCTTGAAGA
>JBJEQM010000029.1:0-2906 GCA_051881755.1 Oscillospiraceae bacterium | reverse complement strand
ATTTATTTACCGTAACGCAAAAAAACTCCCTGATACGTCACGGCATTAGCTGTATACTATGATACCACAAACGGGAAAAAAATGCAAGTATAAATCGAAAAAATTGAAATGTATGCATATGTACTATTCCGCCGCCTGTCCGAATAATAATGTACAAAAGATTTTTTACGGAGGACTGAACACAATGGCGGATATTATAAACAGACCCTACACAAAGCCCAAGGAGCAATGGGGGCTTTCCACGGAAGAGGCGGAGGAACGCAGGCGGCAGTACGGAGCGAATACCCTCGCCAAGGAGAAAAAGGCAAAGCCGCTGAAAATTTTCCTCGGGCAGTTCCGCGACGTTATGGTGATGATACTCTTAGCCGCCACGGTGGCTTCGTTTCTGCTGGGAGAGGTGTACGACGCCATAACCATAATAGTCATCGTGCTGGTCAATGCCATACTTGGCTTTATTCAGGAGTACAAGACCGAAAAAACTCTGCTGGCGCTGAAAAGCATGACCGCTCCCGTATCAAAGGTACATCGCGACGGACATCTTGTAACGCTTCCCTCGGCGGAGCTTGTGCCAGACGATATCATATCCCTTGAAGCAGGCGATAAAGTCCCGGCGGACGCGGTGCTGCTCCGCGCAAAGGGTGTGCTTGCGGAGGAGAGCATACTCACGGGAGAGTCCGCCGCCGTATCAAAGGAGTGCGGCGATACCAACGACCGCGATAATTCTATCGGCAAGAGCAATATTTTATACTGCGGCACGGTCATCACAAAGGGTACTGCCGAAGCGCGGGTAATTGCGACGGGACTTTCCACACAGATGGGCAAGATATCCAATATGCTGACGGACATCGACGAGGAGCTTACTCCATTGCAGAAGCGCCTTGCGGAGCTGGGCAGAACTGTCGCCGTTATATGTATCGTGGTGTGCGTTATCGTTGCCGCCGCAGGCATACTGCGCGGCGCGCCCGTGTTTGACATGATAATGACGGGCATATCCATCGCTATCGCCGCCATACCCGAGGGACTTCCCGCAACGGTTACTATCGCGCTGGCTCTGGCGGTGCGGCGTATGCTTAAGCAGAACGCCCTTGTCCATAAGCTTCATTCCGTGGAGACATTGGGCTGTACATCTGTAATATGTACCGACAAAACGGGTACTGTGACCGAGAACAAAATGACCGTATCACGGGTATACTGCGGCGGCGGTACATACGAGATATCGGGCACGGGCAACCGTATGGCAGGCAGTATAACGCTGGACGGAGACAAGATCAATCCTGCCGCTCACAGCTGTCTGACGGAGCTGCTCACCTGCGGAGCGCTGTGCAATAATGCCTCCATTTTCTCTGATAAACCTCCCGAAACGCGCAGCCGCGGACGGATAACCTCCTCGGGCGAGTGGCAGGCAGCGGGAGACCCCACCGAGACTGCTCTGCTTATTGCGGCGGCAAAGTCGGGCATAACTGCCGATATGCTGTCCGCGTCTCACCGCCGTATCGACGAGATACCATTCGACAGCGAGAGCCGCTGCATGACCGTTATCGTCCGAAGCGGGGCAGGTCTGACGGCATATTCCAAGGGTGCCTGCGACGTTATATTAAAGCGGTGCGGCTTTTATCTTGACGAGGACGGCGTGAAGCCTTTGACGGCAGCCGTAAGGCGGAAAATTATGGCGGAACAGGATAAGCTTACCGCAGACGCTCTCCGCGTGCTGGGCTTCTGCCGCAAAAATCTCACGGGTGATAAATATAATAGCGAGCTGCAGTCGGGCATGATATTCCTTGGTCTTACGGGCATGACAGACCCGCCGCGCCCCGAAGCTATAGAGGCGGTACGTCTATGCCGCAGCGCTCATATACGCACGGTAATGATAACGGGCGACCACAAGAACACCGCCGCCGCCGTTGCCGAAAAAGCAGGCATTTTCCGCAAGGGGGATATTATACTGACGGGAGCGGAGCTTGCAGATATGTCCGACAGCGAGCTGGATGAGATCATCGGCAAGGTAACCGTATATGCACGCGTAAATCCTGCCGATAAACTGCGTATAGTCCGTGCGCTGAAAAAGCGCGGCGAGATAGTCACCATGACGGGAGACGGCGTAAACGACGCTCCTGCCATAAAGGAGGCGGATATCGGCGTTGCCATGGGCGTAACGGGTACGGACGTCACCAAGCAGGCGGCAGACGTGGTGCTGCTTGACGATAACTTTGCAACGCTGGTCAGCGCGGTGGAGCAGGGCAGGGGAATATATGCCAATATACGGAAATTCGTGCGGTATCTGCTTTCCTGCAACATCGGCGAGGTGCTGACAATGTTTCTCGGTATAATCGCGGGTATGCCGTCCATTCTGCTTCCGACACAGATACTGCTTGTAAATCTTGCTACGGACGGACTTCCCGCCATCGCTCTCGGAGTGGAGCCTACGGATAAGGACAGCATGAAGCGTCCGCCGAGGACGTCGGGTGAAAGCTTCTTTTCCGGCGGACTTATGCGCCGCATAATTTTCCGCGGTATACTTATCGGTATCTGTACCATAGGCTGTTTTATGGTGCTTAAGCATTATTCGGGCAGCGTCGATGCGGCGCGGACGGGTGCGCTGTTTACCCTTGTTATGACGCAGCTTGCTCATGTATTTGAGTGCAAGTCGGAGAGCAGGAACATTTTTACCGTGCCGTATTTCAACAATCCCAAGCTTATTCTTGCGGTGCTGGTATCGCTGGCGGTCATTTTCGGGGCAATATATATTCCCTTTGCGCAGATGATATTTGCGACCGTGCCGCTGACGTCACGTCAGCTTGGCATTGCGTTCGGTTTTGCCATGGCTGCGCCCATATTACAATGCTTCCAGAGAACTAATACTAAACACCAATAAAAAACGGAAAAAAATCTGCGCCGAAATCCAATAT
>JBJEQM010000028.1:0-2935 GCA_051881755.1 Oscillospiraceae bacterium | reverse complement strand
ACCGAGGATAAGTACGATATAGCCAAGCGCTACGGCTACCTTGACAGCACAATCGAGCGTATCAGCGGACAGAAGTGCCCCAAGCATACAAGCGCCGTGTTCAAAATGGTTGACACCTGCGCAGGCGAGTTCAAGGCGGAGACTCCATATTTCTACTCCACCTTTGACAAGGAGAACGAAGCGCAGCAGTTCCTTGAAAGAACGAATACGGGCAAGAAAAAGGTCATCGTATTCGGCTCGGGACCTATCCGTATCGGACAGGGTATCGAGTTCGACTACTGCTCCGTACACTGCGTATGGGCGCTGAAAGAAATGGGCTACGAAGCGGTCATCTGCAACAACAACCCCGAGACCGTCTCCACCGACTTCGACACAGGCGACAGACTTTACTTCGACCCCCTCACCAAGGAGGACGTTGCCGCCATTATCAAGACCGAGAAACCCTACGGCGTTGTTGTGCAGTTCGGCGGACAGACGGCTATCAAGCTGACAAAGCACCTTGACGAAATGGGCGTAAATATATTGGGCACTTCCGCCGACAGTATCGACGCTGCGGAGGACAGAGAGCGCTTCGACGAGCTGCTGAACAAGTGCGGCATACCCCGTCCCGCAGGACATACCGTCATGAACACCGAGGAGGCTCTGGCGGCAGCTGCCGACCTTGGCTATCCCGTGCTTATGCGTCCGTCCTACGTTCTTGGCGGTCAGAATATGATAATCGCACATTCCGACCAGGATATCGAGGAATATATGGCGATAATCAGCCGCGGCGGACTGGAAAACCCCGTGCTTATCGATAAATATATGATGGGCAAGGAGGTTGAAGTCGACGCTATCTGCGACGGAGTTGACTACGTTATCCCCGGTATCATGGAGCATATCGAGCGCGCAGGCATACACTCGGGCGACTCCATTTCCGTGTACCCCGCCATGACACTTACAAAGAGAATACGCGAAACCATAATCGAGTATACAAAGCGCCTTGCACTGGAATTAAAGGTGGTAGGTCTGGTAAATATACAGTATGTTGTGTACAACAATGAAGTGTATGTTATCGAAGTAAACCCCCGTTCCTCCAGAACAGTACCTTATATTTCCAAGGTAACAGGCGTGCCTATGGTAGACGTTGCCACTAAGATAATGCTTGGCGAAAGCTTAAAGGAGCAGGGCTATACCAGCGGACTTTATAAGGAAGCGGAGTATATCGCAGTCAAAGTCCCCGTGTTCAGCTTCGCAAAGCTGCATGACGTTGACACCGCTCTCGGCCCCGAGATGAAGTCCACGGGTGAGTGCCTCGGTATCGCACACAGCTTTGAGGACGCGCTGTATAAAGGACTTATCGGCGCAGGCTACGACCTGAAGAAGAAAGAGGGCGGCGGCGTGCTTATCACCGTCCGCGACACGGACAAGCAGGAGATAATCTACGTCGCGGAGAAATTCGAGCGTCTCGGATTTACAATATACGCCACCAGCGGCACGGCGTCCATGCTTAACAAGAACATGGTCGCGGCAAATGTAGTCCGCCGCGTATCGGAGGAAGCGCCCAACGTAATGACCCTGCTTGACGAGGGCAAGATAGACTACGTTATCTCCACCTCCGCCAAGGGACGTCTGCCCGCCCTTGACAGCGTAAAGATACGCCGCAAGACCGTGGAGCGCTCCATCTGCTGCCTGACGGCGATAGACACCGCCAACGCAGTAGCGGATATCCTCACCATGGGCAAGAGCATCGACGATATGGAAATGGTGGATATTACAAAGATCTAAACGGTTTTGTCGGGGCGTGATATTTTATTTGCGCCCCGTTTTGTAAAAAATATGAATGTTAAACATTTCAGGAAGCAGAACAGATTAAAATACTTTGATTATTCATCAGAAGGCGCTTATTTTGTGACAATATGTGTGAAAGATAAGAAATGCCTGCTTTGGAATAATCACCAACAAAGTAATGTAGGGGCGCACAATGTGCGCCCAATATCGGAGTATGATCTATCACATTATGGTGAAGTTGTAAAAATTGGCATTGAAAATATAATGAAATATCACCCCAATGTTTATGTTGACAAATATGTATACATATGATAATTTTTCTTGGTGAATGTGACAAAGCGGCTGTTCCGAGCATCTCACTCATAGTAAAACAGCTCAAAGAATATGTTACAAAAACAATTGGGACTTCAATTTGGCAAAAGTCGTTTCATGACCATATTATCCGCAGCAGAAATTCATATTTGCAGATAGCAAAATATATTGATGAAAATCCGGAGCTTTGGACGTCTGATTGTTTTTACACTTGATTTCTTCAAGGGCGCACAATGTGCGCCCCTACAATGAAATTTAGCAATTTCAGTTACATGAAAAGGTGAAATTATGACAGAAACATACCGCGAGATAAATCTCCGCAAGGTCATGAAGGTGATATTTGCGGTGTACATTCTCACCCTGCTTCGCTTTACACTGTTCAAATATGTGCCGCTGACGCGGCTGCCCGACGCGTTTTTTATGACCGAGCGAGAGTTCAATCTTATCCCGTTCAAAGGCATCTACGAAATGATAAAGGGATTTTCCGCACATTCTTTGGTCAATAATATACTGGGAAATATCCTGCTGTTTCTGCCCTTTGGTATATTGTTCCCCATGACCACGGTGTTCGAGGGCGAAACGCCCGTCTACGGCTGCCTGACCTCCATACTTATAGAAGTAATTCAGTACGCCTTTGCCATGGGCGCGGCGGATATTGATGACATTATACTGAATACCATCGGCGCGTTCATAGGTTACAGGCTGATATACTGCCTTATTATCGTGAATATTTTCAAAAAGCGCGAGACAATGCTGACGGTCATGGCGGTGCTGCTGGGGGCGGGACTTATCGCAGGACTGTTCCTGCTGTATTATGCAGGTTATCTTGTTGGCGGATTTCCATACTATTCAT
>JBJEQM010000027.1:0-2945 GCA_051881755.1 Oscillospiraceae bacterium | reverse complement strand
TGCGTTACGGTAAATAAATATCGTGCTTATATTACTATTAAGCGCGAAGTAGGGAGATAAATTATGCCAAAAAAGCAGGATATCAACAAAATTATGATCATCGGCTCGGGTCCTATCATTATCGGTCAGGCGTGCGAGTTCGACTATTCGGGCACACAGGCGTGCAAGGCGCTGCGCAATCTTGGCTATGAGATAGTCCTTGTAAACTCCAACCCCGCTACAATTATGACCGACCCCGACGTTGCGGATATTACCTACGTCGAGCCCCTTAATCTGGCAAGACTTACCCAGATAATCGAAAAGGAGCGTCCCGACGCGCTGCTGCCTAATCTGGGCGGACAATCCGGTCTGAACCTCTGCTCAGAGCTTTCCGAGGCGGGCGTTCTGGAAAAATACGGCGTAAAGGTCATCGGCGTGCAGGTTGACGCTATACAGCGCGGCGAGGATCGTATCGAATTTAAGAATACCATGAACAAGCTTGGCATCGAAATGGCGCGCAGCGAGGTGGCATACTCCGTTGACGAGGCTGTGGATATCGCCGACAGATTAAAGTACCCCGTTGTGCTTCGTCCTGCTTATACTATGGGCGGCGCAGGCGGCGGCATGGTATACAACGTGGACGAGCTGAAAGTTGTCTGCGAGCGCGGCTTACAGGCAAGCCTTGTTGGACAGGTGCTTGTTGAAGAGTGTATCAGCGGCTGGGAGGAGCTTGAACTTGAAGTCGTACGCGACGCCGAGAACAACATCATCACCGTATGCTTCATCGAAAATATCGACCCTATCGGCGTGCACACGGGCGACTCATTCTGCTCCGCGCCTATGCTCACAATTTCCGAGGAGGTGCAGAAGAAATTACAGGAGCAGTCCTACAAAATTGTTGAAGCTATCGAAGTTATCGGCGGCTGCAACTGTCAGTTTGCGCACGACCCCGAAACGGGACGTATCGTTGTTATCGAGATAAATCCCCGCACATCGCGTTCCTCCGCGCTGGCTTCCAAGGCGACGGGATTCCCTATCGCACTGGTTTCCGCTATGCTTGCCTGCGGTCTTACATTAAAGGAGATACCCTGCGGCAAGTACGGTACTCTTGATAAATATGTTCCCGACGGAGACTATGTTGTTATCAAGTTTGCACGCTGGGCATTCGAGAAATTCAAGGGCGCCGAGGATAAGCTCGGTACACAGATGAAAGCCGTCGGCGAAGTAATGAGCATCGGCAAGACCTACAAAGAAGCATTCCAGAAAGCTATCCGCAGCCTTGAAACGGGACGTTACGGTCTGGGCTTTGCAAAGAATTTCCATGACCTCACCAAGGACGAGCTTCTCCGCAAGCTGACATTCCCCTCCAGCGAGCGCCAGTTTATCATTTACGAAGCACTGCGCAAGGGCGCGACTATCGACGAGATATACAACCTTACAAAGATAAAGCACTGGTTCTTGCAGCAGATGAAGGAGCTTGTTGACGAGGAAGAGGAGCTGCTGAAGCTCAAGGGTGCCGTTCCCGACGAAGCGACTCTCCGTCAGGCTAAGCTGGACGGTTTCAGCGACCGTTACCTCAGTCAGCTTCTTGCTGTTCCCGAGGACGATATCCGCGCGGCAAGATACAGATACAATATCCGCGAGGCTTGGGAGGGCGTACACGTAAGCGGCACGGAAAATGCGGCGTACTACTACTCCACCTATCACCTCCCCGAGGACAAGAGCCCCGTCAACACCGACAAGCCCAAGATAATGATACTGGGTGGCGGTCCCAACCGTATCGGTCAGGGTATTGAGTTTGACTACTGCTGCGTACACGCGGCTCTGGCGCTGAAAAAGATGGGCTTTGAGTCCATTATCGTTAACTGCAACCCCGAGACCGTTTCCACCGACTATGATACATCGGACAAGCTGTACTTCGAGCCCCTTACACTGGAGGACGTTCTCAGCATACACGAAAAAGAAAAGCCCATTGGCGTTATTGCCCAGTTCGGCGGACAGACTCCCCTTAACCTTGCGGCAGACCTTAAGAAAAACGGCGTAAATATCCTTGGCACATCTCCCGAAACTATCGACCTTGCCGAGGACCGCGACCACTTCCGCGCTATGATGGACAAGCTTGGTATACCCATGCCCGAGGCTGGCATGGCGGTCAATGTGGAAGAAGCGCTGGAAATTGCCAACCGTATCGGCTACCCCGTTATGGTACGTCCCTCTTACGTTCTGGGCGGACGCGGCATGGAGATAGTACACGATGACGACATGATGAAAGTGTATATGTCCGCGGCAGTAGGCGTAACTCCCGACCGTCCTATCCTTATCGACCGTTTCCTCAACCACGCTACCGAGTGCGAAGCGGACGCTATCTCCGACGGCGAGCACTGCTTTGTACCTGCCGTAATGGAGCATATCGAGCTTGCGGGCGTACATTCGGGCGACTCCGCTTGTATCCTCCCGTCAAAAAATCTCACCCCCGAACAGATAAACACTATCAAGGAATATACAAAGAAAATTGCCGTGGAGATGAACGTGTGCGGTCTGATGAATATGCAGTACGCTATCGAGGACGGCACGGTATATGTGCTTGAAGCAAATCCCCGCGCGTCCCGTACCGTGCCTCTTGTATCAAAGGTGTGCAGCATAAACATGGTCAAGATAGCAACTGAGATAATGACCGCGCCTATCACAGGCAAGCCCTCTCCCGTTCCCGAACTTCACGACCGCAAGATAAACCACTACGGCGTAAAGGAAGCCGTATTCCCCTTCAATATGTTCCGCGAGGTAGACCCCGTGCTGGGACCCGAAATGCGCTCCACGGGTGAGGTACTTGGATTGTCCGAGTCCTTTGGCGAGGCTTACTACAAGGCGCAGGAGGCTACGCAGACACGCATACCCACCGAGGGAACTGTACTCATCAGCGTTTGCGACCGCGACAAGCCCGAGCCTATAGATATTTCAAAGGCGTT
>JBJEQM010000026.1:0-2948 GCA_051881755.1 Oscillospiraceae bacterium | reverse complement strand
GGATAAAAAGCATACCTCTGCTGTTTTTCTTCGGCGGAGGTATCATCACGGCGCTGGAGCTGGCGGCGTCCTACATTCTGGAGTATTTTGTCCCATACCGTCTGTGGGATTACTCCGACTGGGTGCTGAATTTTGACGGCAGGATATCCCTTTTCAGCAGCATAATTTTCGGCATACTGTGCGTGCTGCTTGTACGCGTGCTTCACCCTGCGGCGGAAAAAATATACCAAAAATTAAAGCCGCGGACAGTTATAATATCCGCGGCAATATGCCTTATATTTATCTTGGCTGACCTTGTACTTATATTATGCCGAGACTGATCTTTGTTTTCAATATCCGCAGCACGCTTTCATCAAGGCGCTCTACGGATATTTCTTCTTTTACAACGGCGGTGTAAATTGCATTATATGTGCCGTCAATGTCGGAGGTGCATATCATATCGTTGCCCGCCAGCACCGCAAGGACGTTGGGGTCGGTCTCGCCCGAATACAGCTTGATGGCGTCCATGCCGAGGTCGTCGGTAATGATGATGCCCTCAAAGCCCATGGTATCCCGCAGGAGAGAGTGCACCGCAGGAGAGAGCGAAGCAGGCAGCTCGCTGTCGTAGGCGCAGATTATATTGTGGTTGACCATTATCATGGGCACGTCGGCGGCTATGCCCTTTTTAAAGGGAACAAGGTCATTGCTCTCGAAGCTTTCGGCGGAGCGCTCGTCCACCGCGATACCCGTGTGAGTGTCCACGTTGGGACCGTAGCCGGGGAAATGCTTCATGCAGCTTCCCACGCCGTTTTCGTTCATGACGGATATTATCTCGGCGCAGTAATCGCCTGTAGTATCGGCGTCCGCGCCGAAGGTCCTGCCGTAAATATAGTCGTCCTCGCTTTCGGCAATATCGGCAACGGGCGCAAGATTAAGGTTGAGTCCGATATCAAGGAACAGGTCGGCTTTTTCCTGCGCGTCATCACGGACAGCCTGTACGCCGCCCTTGGCAAGCTCAAGCTGAGACGGGAACGGCTCGGCGCGGAACGCAGGATATTTGCTCATGCGCACTACCTCTCCGCCCTCCTCGTCGGCGGCGAAAAAGGGGAATATATTGCAGTTATCGGAAATATTCGCAAGCTGCGTCGCCAAGGTATCGGGGTCGGTATTCTCAAAATCCTTGGCATATAAGGTGTAGCCGCCCACATGATATTTCACGGCATTTTCAAGGGGCGAATCGGGATATCTTGCAAGGAGCAGCTGTCCCACCTTTTCCTCAACGGACATCTCCGCCAGAAGCTCTGCGGCAAAATCGGCGGTATCGTCCTCCGACTCGGTATATACAGTCGTATCGCGGCTCGGTGTATCATTCTTCTGTCCACCCGTATATCCTGCGGAGCAGCCGCATAAGGCGGCGGACAAAAGCACAGCCACAGTAAACTTAGAAATTTTCATATACACAATTCCTTTATCTTTTTTTATTTATTATATGTTGCAATTATTACGTCAGTATGATAAAATAATAATATAATTACAAATTTGAAAGGAAGATAAAAATGAACAGCGAGATAAGAAACCCCGACCTCTGGCAGGACGGCGAGATAAAAATAGACTGGGTGCGCGCAAATATGCCCCTGCTTAACAGCATTGAAAAGGAATTTTCCGAGACAAAGCCTTTCAAGGGTATCAGGGTAGCACTCTCGGTACATCTTGAAGCAAAGACCGCGTATCTCTGCAAGGTGCTGGCGGCAGGCGGCGCGGAGATGTTCGTTACGGGCAGCAATCCGCTCTCCACGCAGGACGACGTTGCGGCGGCGCTTGTGCATGACGGGCTCAACGTTTTTGCGTGGTACGGCGCTACCGATGAGGAGTATCACCGCCACACCTCCCGCGTTATCGAAGCCGATCCCAACATTATCATCGACGACGGCGGCGACCTTGTGCACCTTATCCACAACGAATATCCCGAAAAGATAAAGAACGTTATCGGCGGCTGTGAGGAGACCACCACGGGCATTATCCGCCTTATCGCCATGAACAAGGCGCACGAGCTGAAATTCCCCATGGTGCTGGTAAACAACGCGGACTGCAAGCATCTTTTCGATAACCGCTACGGCACGGGTCAGTCCGTCTGGGACGGCATCAACCGTACGACTAACCTTATTGTTGCGGGCAAAAACGTTGTAGTTGCAGGCTACGGCTGGTGCGGCAAGGGCGTTGCCATGCGTGCAAAGGGTCTTGGCGCGGAGGTCATTGTCACCGAGATAGACCCCATCAAGGCAATGGAGGCTGTAATGGACGGCTTCAAGGTAATGAAAATGGAGGAAGCCGCAAAGGTGGGCGACTTCTTCATCACCGTCACGGGCTGCCGCGATGTTATCACGGAGAAGTGCTTCAACGTCATGAAAGACGGCGCTATCTGCTGCAACGCGGGACATTTCGACGTAGAAGTGGACGTTGCCGCACTGCGCAGAATTGCCGTTGAGACCAAGGTAGCGCGCAAGAACATCATGGGCTACAAGCTTGCAAACGGCAGGTGGATAAACGTTATTGCGGAGGGACGCTTGGTAAATCTTGCGGCAGGTGACGGTCATCCCGCCGAGATAATGGACATGAGCTTTGCCATACAGGCATTGTCCGCGCTGCACCTTGTGAAAAACCGTGACCAACTCCCCAAGGACACTATGGTCATCGACGTGCCCAAGTACATTGACCGCGAAGTGGCGGAACGCAAGATAAAGTTCTGGGGCATGGAAATAGACAAGCTTACCGAGGAGCAGGAAAAATATCTCGGCAGCTGGAACGGGTAAACGGCTTTTAGTGAATAATGAATAGTGAATAGTGGCGGTGCTTGCTATTCACTATTTTTTATGCAGTTATTTATTCGTGAGGGAGCACAATATACGCTCATAATCCTTATACTAAACACCATTTAAAATATGAAAAAAATCAAGCCGACAATCTTGAAA
>JBJEQM010000025.1:0-2960 GCA_051881755.1 Oscillospiraceae bacterium | reverse complement strand
CGGAATGTGAAGTCCCTTTGTATCTGGACCTGTTCGGTGGCGTTCATGGTAATGATATGCGTTTTCATGTTTCCCGAAATGAAAGGGGAAATGGACAGCGTAAGCACGGTTTTCGCCAATATGGGCGGATTTACGAAAGCATTCGGCATGGATAAGTTAAGCTTCGGCGAGCTTATGGGCTTTTACGGTATCGAGTGCGGCAATATACTTGGCATAGGCGGCGGATTTTTCGCGGCGCTTGCGGGAATATCCGCATTATCCTGCGAGGAACGGGAGCATACGGCGGAGTTCCTGCTGACCCACCCCGTCAGCCGCGTCTCCGTGACCGCGCAGAAGCTGCTGTCCGTTATAACGCAGGTGGTCATACTGAATATCTTCACAGCAGCGGCGAGCGTTATTTCCGCGGAAATTATCGGCGAGGATATATTGACCCGCGAGTTTGTCCTGCTGCATATGGCGTATCTTATAATGCAGCTGGAGACAGCCTGTATCTGTTTCGGCATATCGGCGTTTGTTAAGCGCGGAGGTATCGGCATAGGTCTGGGACTCGCCCTTGCGCTGTACTTTATGAATATTGTCTGCAATATCAGCGAAAAGGCGGAGTTCCTGAAGTATATCACTCCCTACGCCTACGCCGATTCGGGACGCATCATATCCGAATCCAAGCTTGATACTTTGCCGATTGTTCTCGGCGTTGTTTATGCTCTCATCGGCATATCCGCCGCGTTTATAAAATACGGTAAAAAAGACATATCGGCGTAAACAGTGAATAGTTAAAATAAGCAAAACAAGGTGCTCATAATAAAATGAACACCTTGTTTTATTTACCGAAAGCTTATACTATAGCAATTAAAAACTGTAAAAAATCGAGTATAATCTTGAAAAGCTTCAGCTATTTTCTCAGTCCTCATAAATCAGATCTTCGATCATACAACCAAGAGCTTTGGCTATCCGGGCAGCTTTAACCGCTGACATTTCCTCAATTTTGAAATCCGGTTTTTCAAATTTTATAATATCATTAATGGAAATTCCACTCATTTCCGAAAGCTGTTCAACAGATACGCCGCGTTTTATTCTTTGTTCTGCAATTCTGTTTACCATTTTTATTTACCTCTTTCATAAATTTTTTGCCTCATTATATTTTATTTTTTGACAAAAATCAAGAGATTCGGAATAAAAGGCATAAAAATCGGTATGAAATGCATTTATTTATGCTAAGGAACCGCTGATTAAACCGTTTCAGACGTTTTTCGTCACGCTCTCAGTAACGGATTTTCGAGCATTCCTCAAAACGGCGAAACAATCGCTTCGCATTAATCAGCGGTTTCCTAATAACCCTATAAACTATTCACTTTTCACTAAATAAGTATAGGCTGCATCTGTTCGCCATTGAGGGCGGCGAGCACAGCCTCGGGCAGCTCGTTGAAATCGGCTATGAGCGAGCGCGGCTTTTTGCGGAAGTCGTCCTGCCCGAAGGGTACGAAATAGTAGGATTTATAGTTAAGCAGCGTGCCGATATTTTTGGCGCTGCCCGACAAGCCGTCATTTGTTGATACCGCTATCACGACGGGACGTGAATTGCGGACGTGTGATTTTGCCGCCATAGTTACAGGTGTATCTGTTATTCCTACGGCAAGCTTTGCAAGAGTATTTCCCGTGCATGGACATAATACCAGTACATCGAACATTTTCTTAGGTCCGATAGGCTCGGCGTCCTCAATGGTGCATATTATGCTTTTGCCCGTTATATCCTCAATTTCGCGGCGGAAGCTCGCCGCGGTGCCGAAGCGCGTATCAAGAGAGGCGGCGTTGAAAGACATCAGCGGCGTAATGTCTGCGCCCTGCTCCCGAAGCCGCCGCAGCTGCTCTATAGCCTTGGAAAAGGTACAGAACGAGCCGCAAAGCCCGTACCCGATACGTATTCCGTTAAGACAGGTTAATTTTTCACGTTCCATCAAGTTCACCTCTTTCATCAAGTATATTGATTATAGTCCTGCCGATAGTTTCGCCGGCGGTAAGAGGTGCCGCCTTGCCGGGTAGAGAAAGAAGCCACAGCGCACGTATGCCGTGCTGGGCGGCTGCTTCAAAATCCACTCCGCCGGGTTTGGAGGCAAGGTCTACCACAAGGCAGTCCTTTTTCAGTTCGGACAGCAGCGAGCGGTCGAATATCATGGCAGGGACGGTGTTAATAATTATATCAAAATCCTTTGTATAGTAATGCAGGTCGCTTATCTTTATGTTTTTGCAGCCGTAGACCTCCGCCCAAGCACGGTCGGAGCATTTTCTTGCGGCGGCGGTTATGTCCGCACCGAAGCCCGACAGCGCACGCATGAGCGCCTTGGCTATCCTGCCCATGCCAACGATAAGTATTTTTTGTCCCATAATGGTGGAGGCGGTCTCCTCCATAATGACCTGTATAGCGCCCTCGGCGGTGGCGACGGCGTTGAGCACGGCAAATTCCTCCCGTGCGGAATAATCTATGGCGGTCATGCCCTTATGTGCAAGCAGATCTGATATATCGCATGGGAATCGTCCGCCGAATATAACGTCGGTTTTTGCCGCCGATATTATATCCGAAATAAGCAGGACTTTGTCGGAATAGGGCGTGTTGACGGTTATACCGTCGTTGGAAACGGGCAGGGGGAGTATTATATAATCGGCAGGACGTGGAGAACTGCACTGTCTGACCGTCTCGGGAACGGAGGGTGCCTTGTCAAAGCCCATGGTATAAACCTCTCCGCCCCTTGTCGCAAGGTATTCGGCAAGACGTATAAAGCGCAGGTCTCCGCCTGCAATAAGGAAAGTCTTTTTTTTCATAGGTACCGACCTTTCGGATAAATAAATTCTGTTCCTGTATATATTATGCAGAGCTTACAAAAGGGTGATAATGGCATTAATTATAAATGTTTATAGCAAGACACAAAAATAGACTGACAAAAGGAGGCGAGGGCAAAGCTTGA
>JBJEQM010000024.1:0-2966 GCA_051881755.1 Oscillospiraceae bacterium | reverse complement strand
ACAGGCGATACAACAGTCGAAGCGGAATACACCGCAATTGAATACACGGTAACATATGTACTCAGCGCCGATGAAACCATAGAGCTCACAAGCCAGAATGTTGCATACGATACTGTGCCGGAGACAGTAACTCTTCCCACCGTGCTGGATATTGACAGCGACGGCACATACGATTATTACCTCCTTGACTGGCATCAGCCTTCGGAACGAATTACAGGTGATAAGGTCATCAGCGTTACCTATGATGATTACAGCAGTGTGCTTGAAGTCAAGGTATCCGACGTCGGCGGAGATGTGGAGCATTATCTTTCCAAGGTCGGCAATACAATAACGCTGCCCTCAACTGCCGCCGAGCGCGAAAACTATACGTTCATAGGCTGGGGATATGTAAATTCAGGCGGATATGCGGATTCGTCCGTTAAGGAAGGCTGTACCGATAGAGCAGATTCTTTGCTCGATTATTTGACATCATATGACGGCACGGCAAAATTTGCTCCGGGTGAAACCATAACGCTGACCGACTCTATGAGATCGTTCGAAGGATATAAGAACTTTAAATTTGCAGCGACTTATTTAGGCAATGAGCAAACGATAATATTTATTGTGGACGGCGAGGAGTATGACAGAACGACCGTTCGCTACGGCGATTACCTCTACGGATATGATGAAGTTCCTCCAAAGGAGGGCTATACAGGCGTATGGATGTATAACGGAGACGTGCTGGATAGCTACCATGAAGTAACGGGAGATATGGAAGTCGTGGCGGTCTATACGCCGACAACGTAGGCTGAGATCAATTAACAACAGCACCGCAGTAAATCGGGTCCACCGATGGACTGCGGTGTTTTTCTGTCAGCACCGACAAATCATCGGAACGGCAAAAATATTTTCCATGTTTTCCGACGAAAAGACCGTATATAATATAAATGTGGTGGAGTTTTGCTTTTTTGACGAAAACCGCAAAACCCGGAAAGGATGGTCATAAAATGTCAAAGCAAGGAATGAGCCGTATCGACAGGACTCACACCCAGCCTCGGAACGATGTTCCGCCTGTGCCCGAGATACAGGGCAAAGCCAAGCACGGCAAAACGCGCGCCAATCCCATTATCGCAGGCACCGTTCCGCCGGAGCTGAAGGTATACCACACAACGCCCTTTTCACAGAAAAAAGAACACGCAGAACGCGCCATATCGTCCGCGTACCCTGTCATCGACAACGATCTGGCAAGGGACAATGTGGAGAACGATATCCCCGCTGCGGATCTGCAGGATCTGTAAAGCGTAATAACTCCGCTGTCTTGTACGGCGGGGTTATTTTTTTATTGGGGTCTTCTCAAAAACGGTCAGCGGTGTTATAATGATATTGACCGAAGCGGTCGAAATGTTTGACAAACGAGGTGATATGATGAACGACAAATTTTTTCAGCTGCCCGAAAAGAAGCAGCGCATTATCATAAACGCAGGCTATCGGGTATTTTCGCGCAATTCCTACAAAAAAAGTCCCGTCAGCGAAATTGCCTCAGCAGCAGGCATAAGCAAGTCGCTGCTGTTTTATTATTTCCGCAACAAGAGGGAACTTTACCTGTATCTTCTGGAAAAAGGCGCGCAGACCACAAAGGAGTATTTGCAAAAATACAAATGCTACGACGGCGAGGATTTTTTTGATATAATGCATCGCGGACTGAAAGCCAAAGCCGCGCTTATGCGGAAATATCCGGGACTTGCCATGTTTGTGATGAAAGCGTATTATGAGACAGACGGCGAGGTCAGGGGCAGCATAATGAAGATTATCGACAAATACGGTTCATACAAAGTAAACGCCGAGCTTTTAAAGCTTAACAAGGATAAGTTTATTGAGGGGCTTGACCTGGAAATGATGTATCATGATATGTACTGGGCGGGGGAGGGTTATCTCTGGAACAAAATGCAGAGCGGACACCTTGACCCCGACGAAATGGAGCGGGATTTCGGTCGGCTCATTGAGTTCTGGCGGTCAATATATTACAGAAAAGAGGGCGAACAATGAACATAATTGAGGTAAACGGTCTGACCAAAAGCTACGGCAAGCACCGAGGTATATCGGAGGTCAGCTTTGACGTTGCGGAGGGGGAGTTTTTCGGCTTTATCGGTCCTAACGGAGCAGGAAAATCCACCACCGTAAGAACGCTGCTGGGGCTTATTTCCGCAGATTCGGGTGAAGCAAAAATTTTCGGCAAGGATATTGTAAAGCATAAAACGGAGATACTTGCGGAGGTGGGCTATATGCCCTCGGAAGCCATGTTTTACAGCGGAATGAGGGTCAGGGAGATAATATCCCTGTCGGCAAAAATGCGGCGGCGTGACTGCTCCGCCGAGGCGAAGCGGATGTGCGAGCGGCTGTCCCTCAATACGGAAAAGCGGGTGGAGGAGCTTTCGCTGGGCAACCGCAAAAAGGTGTCGGTGGTGTGCGCATTGCAGCATAAACCGCGGCTGTGCATACTGGACGAGCCCACAAGCGGTCTTGACCCCCTTATGCAGCGTGAATTTTTCGATATATTGACGGAGCGTCATAAAGAGGGCGCGGCGGTGTTTTTATCCTCCCATATCTTGTCCGAGATACAGAAGCATTGCTCCCGCGCGGCAATAATCAAGGAGGGCAGGATTATCGCTCTGGACAGCGTTGCAAACCTGTCGGGAACGGGCGTGAAGCGCGTTGTGCTCCACGGCGTAAATACTCTGCCCGAGGGTATCGCGGCAAAGTCGGCGGAGACCTTTGCGGACGGCGTGTCATTTTTGTACAGCGGCGAAATAAAAGCGCTGCTGACAGCCGTGTGCGATATGCCCGTCAACGACATTACAATTGCCGAGCCCGACCTTGAGGAGGTTTTCATGCACTACTATGAGAAAGGCGGCGACAATAAATGACCATATACATAAAAGAAATGCGCCGGAATGTGAAGTTCCTTTGTATTTGGACCTGTTCCGTGG
>JBJEQM010000023.1:0-2971 GCA_051881755.1 Oscillospiraceae bacterium | reverse complement strand
TATCCTGCTGGCGCGTCTTTACGGCGTCACGCTGGACGAGCTGCTGCGCACGGACAGCGTACCTATGCCCGACAGCGAGGGTATCTCTCTGCGCAAGGAGGACTATATTTACGGCGGCACGCAGGAGGACGACGGCGAAATATATCCTAACGGCAGACCCAATATAAACAGCGCTGCCGCAAATCAGACAGCCGATACACAAAGCGCCGACAGGGGAGAGGACGCCGCAAAAAATTCCTCCGACCCCGCCGACTTCATCCGCTCCGTTGCGGATTTTACCGTTAACGTCACCAAGGAAGCGCTCAACACCACCGCACAGGCTCTTTCCAAGGCGAATAAGGATATAGAAAACGGCAAGGGTATTGACGAGGCGGTGGGAAAAAGCTTCGAGAGCAGCTTCAAGGATTTCGGCAAAAAGGTGGAGAGCGCCGACGGTCTGAACTTCCGCGCGGAGGACAAGGACTTTGCGCAGACTGCCTCGGAGATACGCGACGAAGCGGTAAAAATGCACGAAAACCATAAAAATGTGCAGTGCGACAAGCCGCATAAGCACGGGGCGAAATATCCTGCCACGCTGCTTGATAAGCTCTTTCCGCTGGCGATAGGCTGCCTGTTTTTCTTTACTGTCTCTATACATTTACAAAGAATAGGCTGGCTTGTTTTCTTCGCAATACCTCTTTATTATATCGCGTCGCACCAGTTTAAAAGGTACAAACACGGCGACTGCACCGCTCCGCAGGCGTTCTGGAGCTTTATCGACGGAGCGCTTCCCGTCGGAGTGACATTGTTCTTCCTTGCCTTCGGAATGCTGTTCGGCGGCTGGTACATTATCTGGACCATATTCTTTATCATACCTCTGTATTATACAGCAAAGGAAGCGATCAAAAAGAAAAATCTTATGATATTCTGCTATCCCGTGGCGGTGGTATGGGTGTATCTTCTTGTCGTGCTTGTTTTCCATGACCCCATTTTTGCCCTGCCCCTGTTTGTGACTGTACCTGTGTATTATATCGTGCTTGACCACTTCCGCAGGAATAAAAAGTAATGGCGAAATATATAATGCTCCACGGCTTGGGACAGACCGCCCAAAGCTGGGATAAGACCTTATCATTTTTGCCGTCCGATACCGATGTATCCTGCCCGAAGCTTTACGATTTTTTCGGTGCGGACGAGCGCACTTACTGTAAATTGTACGGCGGATTATGCGAATATCTGGGCAGTTTTTCCGAGCAGGTCACACTATGCGGACTATCCCTCGGGGCAGTTCTTGCGCTGAATTACGCCGAGGATTTTCCGCAGAATGTCCGCTCGCTGATACTTATTGCGCCGCAGTATAAAATGCCGAAATCCCTGTTGAAAATGCAGAATATCATCTTCGGCTTTATGCCGGAGAGCGCATTTGCGGAAACGGGACTGTCCAAGTCTGATTTTATAAGCCTTACAAGCTCCATGACGGATATTGACCTGAGCGGAAGTATCGGTAATGTTCGTTGTCCCGTGACGGTCATATGCGGCGAAAGGGACAGGGCAAACCGAAAAGCGGCGAAAACGCTGGCGGATATTATACCAGACGCGGAGTATATCGTGATACCAAACGCAGGTCACGAGGTAAATAACGACGAGCCGCAGAAGCTTGCGGAGGTCATTGTGAGAAAAGGGTGATATGATGAAATTGAAAATATTGATATTTTGTGTCGCAGCGGTGCTGTGCGCATTTATGCTGCTTTTCCCGCAGCATTTGGGCAATATGAGCCGCTCCTTTACCGAGCCGAAAACAGGCTGCTGTGATGTAGTATTTTACTGCAATCCCTCGGACAATATAAAAATATCCTTATCCTCCGATATAAAGAGCGGCAGCCTTGATATAGTGATATACGACTCCGACGGCAATATGGTGGAGGAGCTTGACAGAGCGCGCGAGCTGCGTACATACTTTACCCCGCCCGATTCGGGATTGTACACCGTCAAGGCGGAGTACACGGGATTTACGGGCAGCTTTGATGTGAAAATAGCGTAAAAAAGGAGTTGCCGCAGGATTTAGCGGTAACTCCTTTATATTGTATATTTTCAGCACTTGTCAATATTGGTAATAATTATCAAGTCGGACGATGAACGGACTGTATTTTCCGATAAACTTGGATTTGTCCTGCACCAGTCGCTATAATGTGAATGACAATACTTATCTCTGATATTTTCCGAATTGTGCAGGCTTTCCGCATACGTCAGAAAATCGGATAAATTCTTCAATTCATCAGCCGTGCATTCTATTGTGGCTTCCTTTAGATCAACAAAATTTCCGTTATCATCATAACCGTAGATTTTCATTGTAATACCTGCTTTCCCTTATTTATGGCGTTTCCTCAATGTTCAGCTGTTCAAACAGCAGGTCATATCCTCGCTCGTCAAGATACATATAGACCATCTTTTTGGAATAATACACGGCTTGACGTTCCGCCTGCGCATCGGGCAAGCATACGTCGTTCAGCCATTGAAAATAATGTGTAAGCTCATGTGCCAGCGAAGCAATTGTACTGCATACCGCACCGAATTTGCCGCTGTCTTGTACCAATGTATCGTAGTCGCCCGCCGCTATTTTTATGTATGGTTCGCTTGTTATGTCAAACGGTTCCCAAAATGTCGCCGATACAAAATCACCGTCTTTTGCTTTGATGTAATATTCATTTTTTATGTACACATTTACACGGACGGGAAATTTAAATTTCTGGCGTATCCATTTGGCGAAATCCTTGAAAACAACCTTTAGATCATCATGTATTTCACCGTAAAAATGCAGATGCAACCCATGTCTTGCTATTTGCTTATCCGAGTAAATTTTGACCCATTTTTGGCTTTTCCATGGATTCAAAGCACGCACCTCAATATTCATATTGTACATCATTAATATTAGGAAACTTCCAGACCCATTTTACCGTATATCCCTATTTATGTCAATACTTTGCAAAAAATTCGG
>JBJEQM010000022.1:0-2971 GCA_051881755.1 Oscillospiraceae bacterium | reverse complement strand
TATTGGATTTCGGCGCAGATTTTTTTCCGTTTTTTATTGGTGTTTAGTATTAAACACCGACTTTTTCTCATTAAGCCCCTTTAACTCGTTTATCTTGTCACGCAGATAAGCCGCGTGCTCAAATTCCAGTATCTTTGCGGCGTTCTTCATTTCCACAGTCAGCTTTTCGATAAGCGCCTGCTTCTCCGCCGCGGACATCTGCTTCTGCTTGCGGGTCTTGCTCTCCGTCTCTACCTTGGTGGAAATTTCGATAACGTCGCGCACTTCCTTGATGATAGTCTTGGGCTTGATGCCGTGGGCTTCGTTGTACTCCATCTGTATCTTGCGGCGGCGCTCCGTCTCCATAATGGCGCGCTCCATGGAACGCGTCACGCTGTCCGCGTACATTATTACCTTGCCCTCCGCGTTTCGCGCCGCACGTCCTATGGTCTGTATGAGGGAGCTTTCCGAGCGCAGGAAGCCCTCCTTGTCCGCGTCCAGTATCGCTACCAGCGATACCTCGGGTATGTCCAAGCCCTCTCTCAGCAGGTTAATACCCACCAGTACGTCAAATTCACCCAAGCGCAGGTCGCGGATAATTTCCATTCGCTCGATTGTATCAACGTCAAAATGCATATACCGCACCTTGATACCCATTTTGTCAAGATATGCCGTCAGGTCCTCCGCCATTTTCTTTGTGAGCGTTGTCACCAGCACGCGCTCATGCCTTTCAATGCGCAGATTTATCTCTAACAGTAAATCTTCTATCTGACCCTCAACCGGCTTCACGGTTATCTCGGGGTCAACAAGTCCGGTGGGACGAATTACCTGTTCCACTATCTGTTCCGACTTCTCACGCTCAAAATCGCCCGGAGTCGCCGATACAAATATGGCTTGGTTTATCTTGCTGTAAAACTCGTCAAAATTCAGCGGACGGTTATCATACGCCGACGGCAGACGGAAACCGTAGTCTATCAGCGTTTTCTTTCGCCCGCGGTCGCCCGCACTCATGCCCCGTATCTGCGGCAGAGATACATGGCTTTCGTCCACGAACAGCAGAAAATCCTCGGGGAAGTGGTCAAGCAAGGTATAAGGCACGCTGCCCGCAGGACGTCCCGCCAAGATACGGGAGTAATTCTCAATGCCCTTGCAAAAGCCTATTTCCTGTAACATTTCTATATCATAATTGGTGCGCTGTGCAATGCGCTGCGCCTCGATGAGCATATCCCGCTCCTTGAAATATTCCACGCGCTCCTGCAATTCGCGCTCGATCTCGGCGATGGCGTCCTGCATTTTGTCGCGTGAGATAACATAGTGTGACGCGGGATATATCGCCGCGTGGGACAGGGTCGCGATAACATTTCCCGTCAGCGCGTTTATCTCGCTGATACGCTCTACCTCGTCGCCGAAGAACTCCACGCGTATAGCCTTGTCCGTGGCGCCTGCGGGGAAAATCTCCACCACGTCGCCGCGTACACGGAACTTGTTTCGTATAAAGTTTACATCGTTTCGCTCATATTGTATAGACACCAATTTCGCAAGGAGTACGTCCCGCGATAATTCCATACCCTGACGGATAGATACCACCATTGTGCGGTAGTCGATAGGCGAGCCGAGAGAGTATATGCACGATACGGACGCCACAATAATAACATCGCGCCGTTCCGCAAGAGCAAGTGTGGCGGAGTGACGAAGCTTGTCTATCTCGTCGTTGACGGCGGAGTCCTTTTCGATGTAGCTGTCGGTGGAGGGGACGTACGCCTCGGGCTGATAGTAGTCGTAGTAGCTTACAAAATATTCCACCGCATTTTCGGGGAAGAACTCGCGAAACTCCGAGCAAAGCTGCGCCGCAAGGGTCTTGTTGTGGGCGAAAACCAGCGCAGGACGATTAAGCTGCGCGATAACGTTAGCCATTGTAAAGGTCTTGCCCGAGCCCGTAACGCCAAGGAGGGTCTGCTCCTTGTAGCCTTTTTTCGCGCCCTCAACAAGACGTGCAATAGCCTCGGGCTGGTCACCCGAGGGCGTGTAATCGGAAACAAGCTTGAATTTATCCATAAGAAAGCTCCTTAATCGAAAATGCTTATAACGGCGCTGTCCCGCATTGAAACGGCAAGATTTGCGCCCACGATAATGTGGTCGAGCAGAGTAACGCCCAGCTCCGCCATGGCTGACTTTATGCGCCGCGTTGCGAAAATATCGCTTGTGGACGGCGCAGGGGAGCCGCAGGGGTGATTGTGGGCGATAACGATATAGGACGACCGCGCCGCAAAGACCGTCTCCGCTATCTTTCGCAGGCTGACAGGCGAAAAGGACGGACTGCCCTCGTCCACGATAACGTTGCATATGAGCCGCAGGTCGTTGTCGAAGCAGGCAACGCGGAACTGCTCGTTTGTCACCCCAAGGTAGCAGGCGGTAAACAGGGCTTTCAGCTTTTCGGGATTGTCGTAGGATATTTTCTCGGTGCGTGTGCTGTAGTACATCTTTGCGCACTGCGGCAGCATTTTCAGCAGCACCACCGTATTATAATTCACTCCCGCGTTTTCCAGCTCCTCGGGGGAAGCGTCGATAACGCCCGCAAGAGAGCCGAAGCGGTTGATCAGCTTGTGGGCTATCTCGTTTGTGTCAATGCGCGGATAGGTGTAAAACAGCAGCAGCTCCAGCACTTGGTGGGGCGTAAAGCTGTCAATGCCGTTCTGCATGAACTGCGCGCGCAGTCTGCCGCGGTGTCCCTCGTGAAGATTATCCTGCGCCATAAAAATGCCCCTTTCATCGCAAAACAAATGTTTCCTCTATTATACCATATATTTTTTTAAAAGAAAAGGGGTTTTATAAATTTTTTTATATTTTTTTCAATGTTGACAAGCCGCCGAAAAAGCGGTATTATTTTAATTGATAATTATTATATAATAATTACCGATTTATCGTATGGAAATAACGTCTTTTGTAGGGGCGCACATTGTGCGCCCAAGATATCGCATAAAATAAGAGGAGA
>JBJEQM010000021.1:0-2973 GCA_051881755.1 Oscillospiraceae bacterium | reverse complement strand
ACCTTTCGCGCCGCCGCAAGATTAAGCTTATTATCATCAACGATAAGAATAGTTTTCATACAGAACACCTCATTTATTTACATCTAACACACCGATTCAAGCGCGGCTATCTCGGCAGCGGCGGCTTCATATTCAAAATCCTCCGCCAGCTCGGCAGCCTTACCGAAATACTTGCTTAAAGGCTCGCCCTTAAAGGAATATTTCTCCGCTTCGCCTGCCACAGATGTCATTGTATCACCGTCAAAGCCCGCACAGGCATCTTTTGCCTTTTGGATAAATTCCGTCAGCAGCTCGGGAGGTATCTCCGTCAGCTCGGCAGGCGCTTCTTCCGTCGGTGCGGGAGTTTCGTCGGCATACTCTCCAAGATATCCCTCCGCTGTCTTTATCACCTCGCCGTAGAGCCGCAGCAGCTCGCCGTTTTTCTTTTTGATAACGCCGTAGTTCTCCGACTTGCCCGCAAGTTCAAGCTCCTTTGCCAGCGCGGAAAGCTTCTCTGCGCCAACGCTCATTGATGTGCTCTTTAATGCGTGTACTTCGATGACGTAATTTTTCCAGTCTTCGCTGTCAAACAGTTCGCCTATCTGCTGTATCTTTTCCTCGCCCTTTTTCACATACAGCGCCAGTATCTCGCGGTATGCGGCGGAGTCTCCGCCTGTGTATGCAAGACCCTTGTCGGGGTCAAACAGCACCGAGCTGTCCTGCTTGCGCACGCTTTTGCGCCGCTCCGCCCTGCCGTAGTCCGCGGTGGAGGGAGCCTGCATATATTCCTTGGGCAGATAGCTGCGAAGTATCCTGTCCAGCGCCGAAAGCTCAATGGGCTTTGCAAGGAAATCATTGAAGCCCGACTTCATGAACATCTCACGCGCGCCGTTGACTGCATTGGCTGTCAGCGCGATAATGGGCAGCTTTTTGTAATATTCGCCCTCGGTATTTCTGATTATCTCCGTAGCCTCCACGCCGTCCATTCCGGGCATCATGTGGTCCATAAATACCATATCGAAGTCTCTGGAGCGCAGCATTTTTATTGCCGCAGGACCGCTTTCCGCCGTCAGTATCTGCATATTGTACGGTCTCATCAGACCCACAGCTACCTTTAGATTTATAATGTTGTCGTCAACGATAAGTATTCTCGCCTTGGGCGCTGTGAAGCGAATATCCGCTCCGCGGCGCTCGTTGAGGTTAAGCACGATATTTTCGTTGTTCAGCGCCGAAGCCACGGAAATGGAGTAGAACGGCTTATAAACGCACTTTATCTTCTCGGGCAGCTCCACCGCGTCCATTCTGTCCTGAATAACGAACACGCGCACCTTATCGGCAATGTCTGCAAAATATTCCCCGTCTTTGATGTACTCCTCTCTGCCCACGAAAACATGGGTGATATTGCTCATATCCGCCAGCATAAGAGCGTCAAGACTGCTGAAATATTGGAAGTCGATACCCATTTTGCTGCACATATCGCCGAAAAGCTCCTCGTATTTTGCGCTGTGCTCCCGCGTGCCGAAGCAGCCTGCCGCGTGTACGCTTTCGGGACTGTGAATGGTGATAAAGGGTCTTTCGTCCTTGACCTTCATGGGGATAACGAAGCGGAACTCCGAGCCTGAGCCGTATTCGCTTTTTACGCTGATGAAGCCGCCCATCTGAGTAATGAGCTGCTTCGATATGGCAAGACCCAGACCCGTTCCCTCAACGGAGCGGTTCTTCTTTGTATCCACCTGACGGAAGCTTGTAAACAGCTTCTCGATATTTTCCTCGGTGATGCCGATACCCGTATCCGCCACGGAAACGAACAGATTTATGCCGTAATCATGCTTTGTGCGTGATACGGTAAGGGTAACGCTGCCCTCGTCGGTAAATTTTATGGCGTTGGTCATGAGGTTGATGATGACCTGCCTGATACGCACCTCGTCGCCCACAAGACCGCGGGGTATATCGGGGTCTGCCTTGACCATAATGTCGATCTTCTTGCTGCCCTTTCTCGCTTCGGACATATTTATAACGTCGTTGAGAGTTGAGGCAATATTGAACTCGTCCTCGATAAGCTCCATTTTGCCCGATTCTATCTTGGAGAAGTCCAGTATATCGTTTATGATGGAGAGTAGGCTTCTGCCCGATGTCTGTATATTGAAGCAGTTCTCACGAACGCTGTCTTTCAGTCCGTCCTCGCGGAGGATAAGCTCGCACATACCCACAATGGCATTCATTGGCGTGCGTATCTCATGGCTCATATTGGCAAGGAAGTCGGACTTGTAGCGCTCCGCACGACGCGCCTCATCCACGCTGTTGAGCATACGTCGGTCGTTGGCGTTCATGCTTTTGATAAAGCCCACAAGATAAAGCTCCGCCGTGAACATTACCGACAGTCTCACCACAAACTCGGTTACCTGCAGCGGCGTATCAAAGGGCACGCTGTCCATCACAAAAATATGTATCGGCACCGCCGCCGCGTTAAGTATAATATACCAAAGCAGCAGCTTTATATCTTTATATACGGCTATAAGTATAGCCGCTCCCAGAAAAACAGAGATGGAATTGAACAGATCACACTCCATCAGGCTGCAGGAAAAAATGTTGCAGAATGACAGCAGCATCAGAAAATATGACTGCACCTTAATATTTATCTTCGGGTGAAAGGTCATTATGCTGAGTACCACATCGTTTACAGCAAGCATTATGTATATCCAGACCGCCCAATCGTGGAAATATGCCATTATCCACATTATTACAGTACAAAGCGTATAGACCAGCCAAGCCCATCTGCCTGCCGTTTTTCGATTGGACGCCGTTTCTGTGTATTCCATTTTATCCCTCCCGTTGATTTAATTAAGGAACCGCTGATTAAATCTGGTGCGCAGATTGCGCAGTCAGATTTTTTGTCAGATTGTATTAAAACGACGCAGGAATACTTGCGTATTTCAAGGAGTTTTATACTAAACACCATTTAAAATATGGAAAAAATCAAGCCGACAATCTTGC
>JBJEQM010000020.1:0-3006 GCA_051881755.1 Oscillospiraceae bacterium | reverse complement strand
GAGGAGTTTAAGGAGTCTATGGCGCGTATCACCGCCGAGCTTACTAAGGATAGGGAATAATTTCAATTATAATAAAGGAGCAGTATCGCCCGATGATGGCGGTATTGCTCCTTTTTACGGATATTTTTCGGTAGATAACTTATGAATTTCAAAAAAATAACTCCCGTACGTTCTTTCATTGTTAGAACGTATGGGAGTTATTATTTATATTAGTTCAAAGGTTCCTCGCTTGGGTGTGTAAGGCTGTTCCAGATGGAGTTTACATTTTCAACGCACTCGAAATATTTCTGCGCTATCATGGACTGGGGGATATTAAGCTCTGCCGCGGCTTCGCTCATTGTACGCCAATCTGCGTTTTCGTAGGAGATGATAAGCTTGTAAAGCAGACCTGCACGACCCTCCTGTTTCAGCAGACCGTTCTTTATCTCGTCGCTGACGGGAAGCTGCGCCAATACCTCCTCAAGAGGAAGCTGCATAAGCTTGCCTAATGTGGAGAACATACCCAGCAGATACGCTTCGGAGCGGGATATGGGCATATCCGAGGCAAAGGTCACAAGCTCAGAAGCAAAGGTTGCTCTCAGGAAGGATATCTTGATAAGCTCGTCGGGCATTGAGCCGTCGTCCTGCTTGAAGCTGAGAAGATATATCCATTGCTTCAGCTGTCCCAGACCCAGAATTACCAGCGCCTGTTTAACCGAGCGCGCACGGTTCCTCAGCGCAAAATATGCCGAGTTTACAAGTCTCAGCAGGGAATATGTAAGCGTAACATCACGGGAAATAATGCTCTCGATCTCGTCAATGTCCGGCTCGTCTTTGGTCACGGCGATCATCAGCAGGAAGAAGTTGCTTTGCAGATAATTTACCTTTTTGATTGAGGACGGCATTTTCTCCGATACGAATGAGCCTTGGAAAAATGCACAGCCGAGACTTTTTGCGTGATTATACTGCTCCTGATTTTCAATGCCGTATGCGATTATCTTCTTGCCGAAGGACTTGCCTATATTGACGATATTATCAATGGAGGGGTCGTTTCTTGCAAAGTTGACCTTGATATAGTCTACGATGTCCAGTATACCGAAAAATCTGGGGGCAAATTCAAAATCGATAACGGCTATCTTATATCCTGCCTGTTTGAATTTTGTTATCATGTTCTGTGACATGGGGTTGGTTATAAGTGAGTCCTCGATCTGTATAACAAGCTTGTTGGTAGTGAACATCTTGGGGATATTTCTTTCCAGCAGATTGTTGGTAAAGGTAAGGAATGCGGTCTTGCCGTCCAAGAATTTTTCGCTGTCCATGGTGGAGAGGAAATTTTCAACAGCGTTTGCGGCGGCGGAGTCGTCGGCACGGTCAACGTTATATTCGTTGTCGGTATATAATATTTCGTAACCAAAGGTTTTTTGGTTTTCGTCAGAGATAGCCTGTCTTACTATGTAGGAATTCATAGGCTCAGTCCTTTCTGCGCGGTGGAACATTCGCGGATCAATTTAATATTAATAACATTATACTATATATTTGGAAAAAATACAAGTGATTTTGTTAAATTTTCCGAAAAGCACAATATTTACAGTATCATTTCGGTAAAGCTGTAAATAAATCTGTCGGCGGTACCCTTTATTTCGTCTATATATTTTTCGGAATACTTATCATAAACGCCGACGGCGTACATTCCTGCCGCCTTCGCGCTGACGATACCCTTGGGGATATCCTCGAATACTGCGCACATCTGCGGAGCGATACCAAGCTTTTGCGCAGCGAGAAGATATACGGCAGGGGAGTCCTTGCCTGCGCCTGCTTCGTCGGTGGTGACGAATGCGTCGAACAGAGAGTACACGCCGTTATGCTCCAGCACAGGCTTGTAAAGCTCTCGCGGAGACGCGGTGGCAAGTGCTGTCTTTATATTATTATTTTTCAGATAATTCAGATATTCGAAAGCGCCGTCTTTCAGAAAGATATTGCTGCCGTACTCAATCACCGCAAGCTCGTTTATCTCGCGCATAAATTCTTCGGTGGAAATATTTATGCCGATATTCTGCATGGCAGCGGCGGCGTCCTCATAGCTCATGGCGGTGAGGTCGGTGATAAACTCGTCGGAGCAGCTGAGACCGCGCCGCGCAAGTATCATTCGGTCAAGCTTTTCCCATACGGAATTTGACTCGATAAGCGTGCCGTCAAGGTCAAATATCGCGGCTGAAAATGTTGTACTCATTACCGCACCTGCTTTGTCTGTCTGACGGAATTTACCTTGACGTTGGGGTCCTGACTGCTTGGAGTGGACTTTATCTCAAATATGCCGAGAGATTTTACAAAGGGCGTAAGCTTGTCAAAATGAAAATGCCGCACATCGAAGCTGGAGAAGCGCTTTTGCAGGATATTTCCCACCTCGCTCAGAGACGCCCAGCCGTCGTCGTCGGAAATATCCATAAGTATCTCGGATATTGCTTTGCGTATAACGTCGGCGGTAAGCTCGTCGTTTTCGCAGTCCTCCTGCTTAGTCTTGGCGGAGCTTTCGCCGATTATCTCCAGATACTTAAATCGGTTGCAGGCTGAAATGAACGGGTTGGGAGTTTTCTTCTCGCCCATGCCGATAACGTACATTCCCGATTCTCTCAGGCGCGCTGCCAGCCTTGTAAAATCGCTGTCGCTGGAAACAAGGCAGAAGCCGTCCACGTTGCCCGAATATAAAATATCCATGGCGTCGATTATCATGGCGGAGTCGGTGGAGCTTTTTCCCGTGGTATAATTATACTGCTGCATAGGGGTTATGGAGTGGTTCAGCAGTACGTTCTTCCACGAGCCGAGAGCGGGCTTTGTCCAGTCGCCGTAAATGCGTTTGTAGGTGATGATACCGTCGTTTGATATCTCGTCGAGGATAACCTTGATATATTTGTCCGACACGTTGTCGGCGTCGATAAGAACTGCAAATCTTTTATCGGGCATATTATTTTTTCCTTTCAATATGTAATATAAAAATCATACTGCACAAAACATAAAAAATATGTTGAA
>JBJEQM010000019.1:0-3011 GCA_051881755.1 Oscillospiraceae bacterium | reverse complement strand
GAAGTTCAGAGGCAGAACTTTTGCAAGAGCGGTATTCTTCCTGCCCGTTATTATCGCAACGGGTCCTGTATATGCTATCATTACAGGTAACCTGGAAACGAACGGCAACGCAGACGCTCAGCAGTTCTCCACAATGTTTGAAACGGACATGGTAGACCAGCTGCTGGAGTTTGTCGGTATCTACGGCTTCGGCACCACGTTCACCGACATGATATCGGAGCTGACCTCGGATATCCTGAATCTGGTATGGAAGTGCGGTATTCAGATAATCATCTTCCTGTCCGCGCTGCAGGGTATACCCACCTCCGCTAAGGAAGCGGCGGCTATCGAGGGTGCGACCGCTTGGGAATTTTTCTGGAAGATAACCCTTCCTTACGTTTCGCCTATGATCCTTGTAAACATCGTTTACACCGTTATCGACGCATTTACAGACCCCACCAACGAGGTCATGACCCGTGTGCTGGAGGTACAGAGCGACTGGAAATACGGTTACTCGGCGTCCATGGCGTGGAGCTATTTCGGAATTATCCTATTGGCTCTGGGTATTATATTCGCGATCATGAACAGACTCGTTTGGTATGATGATTAAGGAGGCGGAGAAACAATATGACATCGGTTAAAAACGGAGTATCCGGGATCCTTAAAAAATTCAAGCCGGAGCCCAAGGTAAAAGAACCTAAGATCTCCCGCAGGGAGAAGAGAGAGCGTTTCAGAAAGCGTCTGGAAAGCCTTACTCCCGAGGAGCAGAAATATTTAAAGAGAAAGAGAGCGTTTGATACGGTATGGCCCATTTTCAGAGGTCTCATCGTATTCGGTCTTTGCTTCGTAATTCTCTACCCCCTTATATTTATGATATCGGCGGCTTTCCGTCCGAGAGCAGAAATGAACGACCCGACTATCCTTTGGATACCCAAGACCTATACCTTGTCCAACATCAAGGACGCTATCAAGGCGATGGATTACTGGCACACACTGGGTAATACGCTGGTGCTCAACATCGGCTGCTCGATCGTTCAGGTTATCACCTGCGCGCTGACAGGCTACGGCTTTGCGCGTTTCAAGTTCAAGGGCAAGAACATACTGTTCTTCGTGGTTATCATGATGATCCTCGTTCCCTCGCAGATCATCCTTATCCCTCAGTATATGTTCTTCCGTTACTTCAATCCTCTTGGCATTTACCACGCCATCACAGGCAACTATATCAACCTCATCAACACTGCGGTAACGATGTATTTCCCTGCATTTACGGCTAACGGTATCCGTGCAGGTCTGTTTATCTTCCTGTTCAGACAGTCCTTCCGCGGTCTGCCAAAGGAGCTGGAGGACGCGGCGTATCTCGACGGCTGCTCGCCGTTCAGGACATTCATTCAGGTAATGATACCCAACGCCGGCTCCACATTCCTTACCGTATTCCTCCTTTCGGTAGTATGGTACTGGAACGACTACTATGTATCCACATCATTCTTCACAGACAACAGAACTATCGCCCTTATGCTGAAAAACCTCGACGCAAACCTTACGCGAATCATCTTCGATAACGGTAACGTTCAGGTCAATGTCCGTGAGCTTATCGTATGGATGGAATCGGGCTGTCTGATCTCTATCCTGCCTATGCTTGTCATGTACATTATTCTCCAGAAGAATTTCACAGAGGGTATTGCACGTTCGGGTCTTACAGGTATGTAATTTTATTCAAAAGGCAGTCATTCGGGAAAGTATCGCCGGAGCTATCCGGCGGTACCGAGCTACTATCTTTGGGTCGGTTCGTATTATGCTGCGAACTGCCCAAGGGGCTTTCCTCTTGGCTGTCTTTTGTTGTATAATTTAATAAAGGATAGTATATATGAATATATCTGAAATTGTATTGAACACAAAACCGGAGGAGACCTTATGGTACAAAAAGCCTGCGGAAAACTGGGACGAAGCGCTTCCCGTCGGCAACGGACGCATCGGCGGTATGATATTCGGCAGACCCGACGACGAGCTTATCCAGCTTAACGAGGACTCCATATGGTCGGGGGGATTCCGCAAAAGAAACAACCCCAAGGCGTATGAAAATCTCGGCAGGATACGTGAGGCTATACGCCGGGGCAGACCCAAGGAAGCGGAGGATATCTGCAGCGACGCGTTCTACGGTACAAACGAGCAGCAGCGGCATTATCACCCTATGGGCGACCTGCATATATGGCAGAGCGGCACGGAAAATCGCACCGCTTACAAGCGCAGCCTTGATATTGGCAACGCGGTATGCGTTACCGAGTGGACAAGCGGCGGAGTAAAATACAGCAGAACGGTGTTTGTATCCAAGCCAGACGAGGTCATGGTCATTATATTTGAGGCGAGCCAAAAGGGGAAGATCAGCTTTGTCAGCGCCATTGACGGCAAGGACGACGACTACGACAAAAACGAGGCTTACGACGAAAGCACCCTGCTTTTCACCATGTCCGACGGCATACCTTACGCGGCGGCAATATCCGTTTCCGCGGAGGGCGGCAGGGCTTGCACCGACGCCAACAGGATAAAAGCGGAAAATTGCGACCGCGTTGTGCTGACCCTTGCCTGTCAGACGGCTTTCCGCACGGGCGACTATGAAAAGACCGCTCTTAATCAGGCGAAAACCGCTCTGCGCAAAGGCGCGCACGGACTTATGGCGCGGCATACAGCGGACTATGCCCGTCTTTACGGCAGATGCGGTATCGTCCTTAACGACAACAGCGGCGGAAAATCAGCGCTGCCCACCGATGAGCGGCTCAACAATGTAAAAAGCGGCGGCAGTGACAACAAGCTTATCGAGATGTACTTCAACTTCTCGCGGTATCTTATGATATCGGGTTCCCGTGAGGGCACTCTGCCGCTGAATTTACAGGGTATCTGGAACAAGGATATGTGGCCTGCGTGGGGCGGAAAGTACACCATCAACATAAACACCGAGATGAACTACTGGGGCGCTGAGGTGCAGAACCTGTCCGAGTGCCATATGCCGCTGTTCGCCCATATCGAGCGTATGCGGG
>JBJEQM010000018.1:0-3011 GCA_051881755.1 Oscillospiraceae bacterium | reverse complement strand
AGACGTACCGGTTACGCCAAAGGCAAGGGTTATGTCAACGGTCAGATGGTACGTCACGGCGATTACAGCGGCATTGGAGCAGCAGGCGAGCCGACAGATGATTTCACAAAAAATATACTTCCATATGATAAATATGAACTCGACACCGTATTGACCTCATATAATAATGTATTTAAAAATAATGATGATGAGTCCGAAGAAATATCACAGGAAGTTGTTCCGTATATAATTTATAAGTATACAACAAAGACTATTAATGTAAAAGGTCTTGAGGATGGCTGTAAATGCAATTTCCCTGCAAGATCGCTTACTGCCAACGGCTCCGTATTTCAGATAGAACTTGCGGAAAACGGTAGCTACGACCTGCCGGACGGATTTCGCGGCATAGGCTCTTTAAACAATGTATCGAGCAATACCAGCAACGACCCGAATCAGATGTATATTTACAGCTTAAAAGGCAACAACAGCACAATACATCTGAATATGAACTTCTATAAATACAGAAAAGATTACGACAAATATTATATTGCACCCGACACAAATGACGGTTCTAATTATTATGTGGGACTGGGTTTGTTTAATTCATTATACCAGAACAAATATGGAAATGATAGCTTTTTGCCCGGCGGAACAACCATTAATAATCTTGAAGAGCGTTATCCCGATTATAAGATAAGCGATCTGACTATAACGGGAGTTGTCAATGATATAGTATACTATTCGGAAGAAATAACCAAGGGATATTATTATACAGATACACATTCCTGCGCAGGCGGACTTGCGGGAGCCTGCAATTACAGTGCTGCAATTATCGAAAACGTTAAAATGCAGGATCTGACAGTTACAAGCAATAATACGACGGGAGGTCTGATAGGCGCGGTAAAAGGTCAGAGCAGCAGTATCCCGGGAGTTGTTAAGATAAGAAACTGCAGCTCAACAGGTCTGACGGTCGGAAACGGACGGCGTGCAGGCGGAATGATAGGCTTTACCAGATACGGTAACATAGAGGTTGACGGTAAAACGAACGGAGGAAATGCTTCCTTTAGCTTTAACACCATTTCAACGCCTGCGGGTAATAATACCACCGATGAGAACAAGCAGCAGGGCGTAGGCGGTATAATAGGAACGGTAATGGAAAGCAGCGTTATAACCGTCAAAAATACGGACCTGATAGGTGACAGCATTGAAACTACGGGAACTTCTTACTATACATATATTGGTGGCGTGATAGGCTATGCAAGAAAAGCCACCGAGATAAATGTGGAAAATGTCAATGTCGATGTAAAGAATATCGGCAATAATAACACTGCGAACACAAGCACAAACAGCGGCGGAATTATCGGAAAAACGTCCTGTGACAATTATGATACTGTCATAAATATGACCGGCTGCTATGTACACGGCGGCGAGGGATATACCATAAGCGACCCGTCCAAAGCGGGAGGCTTGGCAGGATATATTAGAGGAACGGTGACAGTTGACGACTGCCGTGTGGAAAACTGCACCATAAAAACCTTGCTGACTGCTTCACCGCAAAACTACAGCTGCGGCGGCTTTTTCGGCGTGACATATGCAAATTTATCGCTGAAAAACAGCAAGGTATGGAACAGCTTCATTCAAGGCGCTGACAGCGAGCCTATGGGCGGCTTTGTGGGATATGCGGAAAGCGGATATACAGCAACATTTCCGATGACCAAAGCGATAAGAATAACAATATTTTCTACCGCGAAAATATCACCTATGCGTCCCTGAGCTACAATGTCCCTGCCGTTTCCGCAGATGAGCTTACGGTTCTGGGCATAAACGGACGTGAAGATAATGATATCGTCAATGCCGTTGCTTATTACAATGTACAGAATATTTCGGCTGAGGATCTTGAAAAAGCAAAGCAAGTCAAATTTACCCTTTCACTGTATCGGAAGAATGATGAGGGAAATTATAATACCGAGGTCAATATTGATGATTACCTGTATAAAGTAAGGATATACGACAAGGAAGGCACAAAGGGATACGGTGATAAAAACTATGAGTTTATCTTTAACAAGGATGACTTGACCTTTGAAGCAGGCTCCTTTGAAGCGAAAACAAGCTTTATCGTTAATACGGGTGCGAAGTTTGAAAACAGCGGCTTAGACGGAATGTACGCAAATTATAAAGTCGAGCTGACGGCAGAGCTGCTGGATGAAAGCGGGGCTGCTGTTGAAAATACAAGCTGCAGCGATTATATCATCTACACAAACGCAAAAATATGTACGAATATGATGTCCGTAAGCTGACAAAAAGGGACGCCCCTTACGGTGCGCCCCTTTTTCTTGTGGACATTTTCTGTATTTTGCGCTATAATGATAAATATATTACCGAAAAAGAGGTCGATAACAATAAACAAGGCGATTTTCTGGGATTTTGACGGCACGCTGGTGTACTCTCACCACCTGTGGAGCGGCACGCTGCTGAAAACCTTACAGCTTTATACAAAGGACAACAAAGTAACTTTGGAGCAGATACGTCCGCCCATGGCATACGGCTTTTCGTGGGATACTCCCGACGAGGACTTCACCAAGCTTACGGGGGAAAAATGGTGGGAGTTCACCTTTGAGCATATCCGCGACGTATACAAAGCGGTGGGGCTGTCCGACAGCGAGACCGAGCGGCTACTGCCCTTGTTCCGTCAGACCATATTGGAGCGGAGCAATTTTATTATCTATCCCGACGCGTTTGATACGCTGTATCGTCTCCGCGAGTTGGGATATCACCATTATATGGTGTCCAACAACTTCCCCGAGCTGACGGAGATATGCTCCGACCTTGGCTTTGACGAGTATTTCGACGGCTATATCGTGTCCGCTCGGGTGGGGTACGACAAGCCGCGCCGCGAGATATTCCGGCTGGCGTACGATATGGCAGGCGCTCCCGAGGAGTGTTATATGGTGGGGGACAATCCACGCAGCGATATAAAGGGCGCGGTGGATTTCGGCATAAAAGCGGTGCTTGTCCATAATGATAATAATATG
>JBJEQM010000017.1:0-3019 GCA_051881755.1 Oscillospiraceae bacterium | reverse complement strand
GACTCTCGAAGCGGCAGATACCGCCGATACCGACGCGTTTATCAGCGTTACGGGCAGCGATGAAAGCAACTGTATCGCCTGCCAGCTGGCAAAAAATGAATTCGGTATAAAAAAGACCGTTGCTAAGTCCAACAACCCGAAAAATGTTTCGGTCATGAAGGCGCTGGGCATAGACAATGTCATCAACAGCACGGATAGCATCGCTTCCCTTATCGAACGTGAAGTGGATACATCAAAAATAAAGCAGCTTTTGCAGATAAATAACGGCGAGATAACCCTCTTTGAGGTGCAGATACCCGAAAATTATGTTTATGACGGTAAGACCCTTATGGATTTCAAATTTCCGTCCCTTTTCAATATCGTTTCCATTACAAGAGGAGATTATATCATAATCCCCAGAGGTCAGACAATGATAAAAAGCGGCGACAAGCTGATGGTAATTTCCGAGACGGGCGCCGTTAAGGAAATCAAATCCGTGCTTAAGCTCAAGGATTGATCAAGAAGAAAGGAATGAACGCGAAAATGCCGAGAACAGCGAAAAAACAGGCTGATATTACAGAAGAAAACAACGAAAAAAAATCTGCGGCGAAATCTAAATCTGCCGGTAAAAAGGCAGCTCCCAAAAAGAAGCGTCCGCAGGCGGAAAATGAAATATTTGCTCTTGATATAGGCACACGCACGGTCGTGGGTATTCTCGGCAGAATGGAGAACGGAATTTTTAACGTTATGGCTTCCTATTCCATGGCTCACAAGCAGCGTGCCATGATTGACGGTCAGATCGAGGATATAAACGAAGTTGCGCGTGTTGCGGGGCTTGTGAAAAAGCATCTGGAGGATAAATGCGGTATAACTCTTTCACGGGTTGGCATTGCCGCCGCAGGACGTGCGCTTAAAACCTGCCGCACTTCCATGGAGTTTGACGTTGAGGAAAAGGATATCCTTACGGACGAAGCCGTAAAATCCTTTGAGGTGGAGACCGTATTCAAGGCGCAGGGAGAGCTTGAAGAAGCAGAGAAGGAAAACAGCATCGTTTTTTACTGCGTCGGACACACGGTGGTCAACTATTTCCTTGATGATTACAAAATAAAGACCCTTATCGGACACCGCGGCAAAAAAATAAAAATCGAACTTATAGCTGCATTTCTTCCGGGAGTTGTTGTGGAGAGCCTTTATTCCGTAATGGATATTTGCGGTCTGGAGGTAATAAGCCTTACTCTTGAGCCAATTGCAGCAATGAATGTTATTATCCCTCCTGAGGTGCGGCTTATCAATATTGCTCTGGTGGATATCGGCGCGGGTACGTCGGATATTGCCATATCACAAAACGGCAGCATTGTGGCTTATGCCATGTCTACAATGGCAGGCGATGAAATTACCGAGGAAATAATCCGCTCATATATCGTTGATTTTGAAACTGCGGAAAACATGAAGTTAAGTACATACAAGGACGAGATATCTTATACGGATATCCTTGGGTTTGACCATACCATAAGCACAGCCGAATTTGTTGCAAGTCTTTTCCCTGCGGTAGGCACTTTGGCTGAAAATATCGCGGACAATATCGTAAAGGCAAACGGACAGGCTCCTGCGGCGGTATTCCTTGTGGGCGGCGGAAGTCTTATTCCCGACCTTGCCGCAACTGTGGCTCAGAAGCTGGATATTCCCGAAAACCGCGTTGCTGTCGGAAGAAAGAGCGCTATGAAGAATATCAATTTCGGCAGGCTGAAGCTTGACAGTCCAGAGTATGTTACTCCTATCGGCATCGGCGTTACGGCAACAATGAACAAGGGCTATGATTTTTCCGTGGTAAATCTCAACGGAAAGAAAATGCGTATTTTCGACACGCGCGCCGTCTCTGTCATAGACCTGCTTATGATGGCGGGCTTCAAGTCCAATCAGATAATAGGACGCTCAGGACGGAATTTAAGCTTTACCCTCAACGGGGAAAAGCAGTTGATGAAAGGTGAGCCTGCCACGGTAGGCGAGATACTGCTGAACGGAGTTCCTGCGGCGCTGGAAACTACGGTCAAGCAGGGCGATAAGATAGATTTTGTGCCTGCTGTAAGCGGTATGAGCGCTTCGGTAAAAATATCCGATATCGCAGGTGAAATATCCTCCAAATGCGTATATATTGATGGAACGGAATATCCATTCGGCATGAGAGCGCTTGTAAACGGCAATCCCGTAGGCAGCGATTATGATATACAGAATATGGACAATGTTATCGTCAACGAGATTATTACTTTGGGCGACCTGATGAACACTCTGCCTTTTGACGCCGACAGCGTAAGCTTTTACAAGGGCGGACGCCTGCTCAGCTTTGATTATTACCTGCGTGAAAATGATGATATCATTACAGGGGACAAGGTCATAACGGAAAAATCAAAGGCAGGGGAGCTTGCAAAAGCCGTTGCTGAGAGAAGCACGGTCAAGGTGGATTATTCCGTGTCCGTAAATGCTGCTCCCGTCGAAGAAGCCGCTGCTGAGGCTCCGTCGGAATTTCGCGTTCTTCTTAACGGCAGAAGCATTACCCTTGACCCCAAGCCCGCAGGCGAGCCCCATGAATTTATCGAGCTTATGGCGCTTGCGGATATTGATCTTGACAATCCTCCTCCCGGTGCGGACATGATAACCACTATCAACGGCAAAAATGCGGGATTTATGGACAGAATAGAATACGGCGACGCTATTGTTATAAAATGGGCTGACAGATAAAATATACCGGCTGTATAGCAATATATACAGTCGGTATTTTTATACATTAAAATGTAAGCTGGTCGCTGTCGGCAAGATTTTTCGCAAGTGAACCTGCTGCAGGAACGGATTTTACAACAAATTTTTTCACGTCTTCCGCCATTGCATCGGTAACAATGCAGGCGTTTTCAACTACCGCCTTGGCTTTGAGCGTAACTACCTGAACGCCGATAGTATCTCTTGTGGCTTTTGGCAGAATCATGCCAGTGTTGAAAACAAGAGCGCGTCCGTTGCTTGTGCGAATGAGTATATCCGCATTTTCACC
>JBJEQM010000016.1:0-3026 GCA_051881755.1 Oscillospiraceae bacterium | reverse complement strand
CCGATCTAAATGGTGTTTAGTATAATATATTTCCCTCATCGTCATAGCCGTAGTCGGCGGAGGCGTTGTATTCCTCAATGCTGCTTATAAAGCTTTCCGTTATATCCTCTCCTACGTTGAAGTGTTTGCCGCGAATGGAGATATATCCTCCCTCATACACGGTGATAACTTTGGTATCGCCGCTGAAAATGTACAGCTCGGACAAGCAGCCTGCTGCGGGATTTACCATAGGCTCGGCATTTTCTGCGGAGATAAGGAAGTCCATCACCGCGCCTTGTACATTGGGCACATCATACTCAATACTTTCATATGGTGAAAAGGTATCTGCGGAGGTTATCTTGGTAAATTTATAGCGCTCTGTAATTCCCGCGTCTTCAATGTAGCCAAAGAGAGAGTCGGGGCGGTAATCGTGATTGATAAAGCCTGCAAAGCTGCCGTCGGGGGCTTGGATGGCTATAATATAATCCTCGCTGATGTTTTTTACAGTGTAAAGCGCCGCTGCCTTTGTATGCTTTTCGCCCGTGTATTCGTCAATGCCATACAGCTCGCCGTTTTTGTAAAATGTTACTTCATCGGGGGAAAAGGTATTAACTGTAAGATCATACTCCGAGCCGTTATATTCAAGATACGGATATTTTTCAAGCTCGGACAGGTTACTCCATTGGGGGACTATGGCGGTTTCGGGGACGAGTTCGCTTGCGGATGTAAAATTTGCGGTGGTCATATTTTCTGTGGGAGTGTATGTTGTTTCTGTGTCCGAGGGGGCAGGTTCGGTGGAAGTATCCTGCGGCACGGTCAAAATGTCATCATCGGGAGGAGCGGTCACGGTGTCGGGCGTGGTGCAAGTCACATCGGGAGGGTAAGTCACGGTTAGCAGGGACGTTTCGTACTCCGTATATGTAGGCGTGGTGGATATTTCGCTTATATCGGGAGGGCGGTCGGTGATATTCTCGCTTAATAATACTGCGGCGGTGCATACTGCCACAACTGCTGCCGCTGACGCAAAGCCTATCCATATATTGCTGCGGCGCAGAGGTCTTTCCGATTCCGCCAGCATTTTCTCGTCCACATCTCCGATCGCGCTGTAAATATCAAAGGCTGTCATACGGTAAAGCCCTCCTTTTCAAGGTATGCTTTCAGCTTGGCGCGGACGCGGTGTAATGTAACGGAAACGGTATTTTCGCTGCATTTATACCGCTTGGCTATGTTGGTTACAGGCTCGGTGAAAAAGTACCGCCGCAGGAAAAAGCTGCGCTCACGCCGGGGACACTGTGCGAGAAAATCCGATATACAGCGGGACAGGCGCTTGCTGTCCACAAGGTCGTCCACGGAGGAGCGGTCGGGGACGCATTCCTCCAGTTCGTCAAGGGCGGAGGTAAATTCTCCGCTGCCGCGGCGCTTTGCTGTACGGCGTTTCAGCCTGTCAAGGGACAGATTGCGCGTGATACGGGCGAAGAACATTTTTAGTATATCGGGACATTGTGGCGGTATAACGTTCCATGTATGCAGCCATGTATCGTTGACGCACTCGTCGGAGTCCTCTTTGCTGTCGAGGATATTGTTCGCCACGGTGAAACAGTAGCGGCCGTATTTTGCGTTCGACTCCGCGATAGCACGCTGGTCGCGGTCGTTATACAGTTTTATTATCTGTGTATCTTCCATTTTTGTTCTCCTTTCTTTGTATTCTGTTATATAAGACGATAATTGCAGGTAAATCTTACAGAATATACAAAAATTTTGTTACTATGTCACCTGTATCTTTTGCGGCATATAATGTAACAGCGCGCAAACTGATTTGTATCCCCAATTCTGCGGAGCGTATTTTTATTTTATATGGTATAAAACGGGAAAGATCCGTCAACAATAGAAGCATAAACCAATTCAAGGAGTGTATGCAGCGTGACAGTAAAAAGGGGAGAAATTTATTATGCGGACTTAAGTCCCGTAGTCGGCTCGGAGCAAGGCGGAGTCAGACCTGTACTTATCGTTCAGAACGACATCGGCAACAAGCACAGTCCAACGGTCATTGCCGCCGCCATTACCAGCCAGCGGGATAAAACAAGGCTGCCCACCCATATCGGCATCAGCGCCGCAGGGTGCGGTCTTGCCAAGGACAGCATCGTTCTGCTGGAGCAGATACGCACTATCGACAAAAAGCGCCTCAAGGAGCGCATGGGCGAGCTTGACACTCCCTCCATGGCTCAGGTCGACAACGCTTTATCAATAAGCTTCGGACTTAATTCAAATATGTAATATAAAAGCGGCGGAGGGAGCTCTGCCGCTTTTGCTTTTTTAGTGAATAGTGAAGAGTGAGTAATGAAGAGTAGGGGCGGATTCCATATCTGCCAGCAGCAGTGAATAATGAAGAATGAAAGAGGACAATATATCAATTTGCCAATTCTCTTGCGCGTTTGGTGATATCCTCGCCGAAATCAAGCTGCTCCATAAGCAGAATGGCGTTGCGCGTTTTTGCCGCGCCGCTGCGTATCTTGTAATCAAAGGTCACGCCGCCGCTGTCTACCTGCTCGGTAAAGTGCATATTAACAAAGCCGTTGGGCATTTCCGTCAGCTCGGAATCGTGGGTGGCGGCAATGCAAAGGCTGTCCGTTTTGGCAAGAGCCTCCAGTACGCTCTCCGAGGCGGCAATACGCTCGGCGGTGTTGGTGCCTTTCAGTATCTCGTCCACAAAGCAGATACACGGCTCGCTTTGCGCAAGGTGCACAAGCCGCTTCATGGAGCGCAGCTCCGCCATAAAATAGCTGTCGCCGTCGATAATATTGTCCCGCACCGCCATGGACGTTACTACGCGGTTTTCTCCCGCAGAGAAGCTTTCGGCGGTACATACGCCTATACTTTGGGCAAATACGGCATTTACGGCGCACGCCTTTATAAAAGAGGATTTTCCCGAGGCGTTGGAGCCTGTCAGAAGCAGGTCGTGCTCTATATCAACGTCGTTTGGAACGGCGTTTTTTATCAGCGGGTGATATATTCCCTTGGCGTGAAGCTCGTTTTCCTCCGTAAACTGC
>JBJEQM010000015.1:0-12232 GCA_051881755.1 Oscillospiraceae bacterium | reverse complement strand
CGGGCTGTCGCCCGACAAGGGAGCTTGACGACGAGTGGCTGGGTTATAGCTGTCGGATTTGTCTATAGGTTGATTGAAGATCAGTATTAAATGGTGTTTAGTATAAAATCCACCTGACCCGTGGAGACATTTGCTGCGGCGCATTTTACACGCACCTTGTCGCCCACGCTGTAACATGACTTGCCAGCCTTTTTCAGCGTAAATCGTCCGTCGAAATCGTAAGGACCGTCTTTCAGCGTCTCAATGCGAACAAGACCCTCCGCTGTGCTTGGCAGCTCTACGAAGAATCCGAAATCCTGCACCGAAACTATCATGCCCTCGAACTCCTCGCCGATGTGCTGCTTCATATATTCCGCAATGTAGCAGTCATCGCACTCGCGCTCAATACGCATGGCAGTCAGCTCGCAGGAGGAGGACTGCTCCGCCGCATCGTGAGCGAACGCAGTGTATCTCTTCTGCATGAAGCTTTCGGGCTGCTTGTTGTAGCAAAGGTCGGTGAGTATGCGGTGTATGGCAAGGTCGGGATAACGCCTTATGGGTGAGGTAAAATGCGCGTAATCCGCCAGCACCAGACCGAAGTGTCCCAGCGGCTCCTCCGAATATTTCGCCTTTGCCATGGAGCGCAGCACCAGATTGTTTATTACGGGCGCAAGAGGACTGTCCTTGTACTTCTCCAAAATTTCCGCCAAGTGCTTCGCCTTTATTTCCGTGAAGTGCGGCACGCTGATGTTCATTCTCGCCGCCGTCTCCAGCAGCTCTCCTACCTTTTCCGCCGCAGGGTCCTCATGCACACGGTACACAAAGGGTATATTTTTTTCCTTGGCAAGCTTTGCCGCCGAGGTATTCGCCATCAGCATGAACTCCTCGATGATAAGCTCGCTCTTGCCGCGCTCGCGGGGCTTTACGTCCACGCAAATGCCGTTTTCATCAAGTATCAGCTTGCACTCCGACGTTTCTATCTGCGGCGCGCCGCGGCGTATCTTGTTGGCGGTCAGTATGGAGGCCAGCTTCTGCATATCCTGTATAATATCAAGCAGACCATTATATTTTTCTGCCAAATCATCGGGTATATCCTCGCCGTTTTCCATACAGTACAATATCTTGTTTATCTCGGAGTAAACACCCTTGACCCGTGACCGTATCACGGACTTGCTGAATTTATATTTTATCAGCTTGCCCTCCTCGTCCAGCTGCATTATGCAGGAGAACGCCAGTCTGTCCTCGTTGGGATTGAGGGAGCATATGCCGTTGGACAGCTCCTTGGGCAGCATAGGGATAACCTTGTCCGCATAATATATGGACGTGCCGCGGCGGAACGCACAGCGGTCAAGCTCGGAGTGGGGCTTTACATAGAAAGATACGTCCGCAATATGAACGCCCAGCTCCCAGCCCTCGGACAGCTTTTTCACCGATACCGCGTCGTCGATATCCTTAGTGTCCGCACCGTCAATGGTGAAGATGGGCTCGCCACGCAGGTCAAGACGGCGCTCGGCTTCACCCTCGGGGATTCCTGCGTGCTCCGCAAAACGCGCCTCGTCCAGCACCGCAGCAGGGAAGTCTGTTTCGATACCGTTTATATACAGCAGAGCCTCGGCGCTGCTGTCGGCACGCTCGGCGCTGCCGAATACACCCGTAATGCGTGCGCGGTGGTCGGCGTGACGCTCACCGCGGCGGCATATTTCCGCCAGTACCTTGTCTCCGCGCTGTACATCAATGTCGCACTCGGTCACAATGATAGGCTCCTTTGCAATCATGTCGGGTATGACCACCCGCGTGCCGCCCTGTATATCAAAGGTACCCGTAAATTCCGAGTATCTCTCCTCCAGCACGTTCAATACCAGCGCGTCGGGGTCCTCGGCGTCATTGTGGATAGGCTTTGCCAGCACGATATCACCGGGCATAGCGCCCATAAGATACTTGCCTGGTACGAAAAATTCCACCCCGTCTTCACGTCGGATAAATCCGAAGGTGCGGCTTATTCGCGCCACCTCCGCCTTGAAGAAGCCCTTTTCCTCCGCAAGCTTGATGGTCTTTTTGCCCTCGTAAACAACGCCCTCTTTGATGAGACTGTCGAGAGCGCGGTCGTATGCCGCGCGGTTGCTTTTTTTGCCCTTGCATTTTGCGTAAAGCTTGTTGGGCGCAAGACCCGCCTTGCCGCTCTGCTTGAGGATCTCCTTTATTCTTGTTCTGTAAATATCAAAAATATCAGCCATAATGTGTCCTTTCGGTATATTGATAAAAAAACGCCCTGTCTCTGAGATCAGATACAGGGCGTTCGGCTTTTTTTAACCTACAAATCTGCCGATAATGTTTGCGGCAAGAGTTATAACGAAGAATGCAACAGCGACAACCTTTGTCAGAGCCGCAAGGGATTCTTCTCTGGTAGTACCGCCGTTCTTGCCGTAAAAGTTGCCCGAGCCCGATATAGCAGAGCTCATATTCTGCTGCTTCGGGGGCTGCATAAGACCGAGTACGATAAGAACAATGCTTATGATAAGCATAAGTACACCGCCTATAATTTCCAAAACGCTCATGTTAACTTAACCTCCGGATAACTGCCGTAACGGCAGATACATTATTATATGCATAAATATTTATTATATTATATCACACCCAAAATCAAATTGCAAGGATTTTTTTTGCACATTATGATTTATGTTTATTTTGCACAATTATACAGGCGAAAACCCCATTTTATGTATCATAAAAAGCAGTAAGCAGGATACAATGACCCTGCTTACTGCTCCATATAGGGGAAATGATGGAATTATGAAGAAGTGTAAAAACTTCGGAGATGGCATATATTATTCCGCGTCGAGGGTAAGCTCAACGTCAACGTTGCCGTCGCTTCTTGCGAGGGTGAGGGTCATTTTTTCTCCTGCCTTATGCTTGTTCTTCAGCTTGACAAGAGTGTCCATGTCCTTGACCTCTTCGCCGTCAGCGGCAACGATAATGTCGCCCTCGGAGATGCCTGCTGCAGCCGCGCAGGAATCGGGCTCAACGGAGGCAACCAGCACACCGCTGTCAACGGGGAGATTATAGTAGCGCTTTACGGCAGAAGTGATAGGAGTGCCCGTGATACCGATCTTGGGAACGGTGCTCTTTACCGTACCTGTGGAGCGCAGCTCGTCAATGATAGGCAGCGCGTCGGTGATGGGGATAGCAAAGCCTACGCCGTCAACGCTGGAATTTACAAGCTTTGAGGAGGTAATGCCGATGACCTGACCTCTGTCGTTGAGGAGAGGACCGCCCGAGTTGCCGAAGTTGATGGCAGCGTCGGTCTGGATAAGGGTCATGGTGGCTGTGCCGCCCGTTACCTCAACGGTCATTTCCTTGTCAAGACCGGAGATGATACCGTCGGAAGCGGAAAGACCGAGACCGAGAGGATAACCGAGAGTTATCGCCTTGTCGCCCATGGCAATGTCCGTGGAGCTGCCTATCTCGGCTGCTGTAAGACCGCTTGCGTCTATTTTGAGGACAGCAAGGTCTGTGTTGGCGTCAAAGCCCACGACCTCGGCGGTGTATTCCTGTTCGTCGGAAGTGGTGACGGTCACTTTGTCCGCCTTTCTTACCTCGGTGCTGCCGCTGCTGTAATTGTAATTATAGAAATTATCAAAGAAGCTGCTGAACGGGTCTCTGCTGTAATTATAATTGTTGTTATTGATGCTTACCTCGGCGGTGATAACGTGTGCGTTGGTGATAATGTAGCCGTCGGAGGTGAATACAATGCCCGTGCCCGTGCTCATGCTGCCGGAATTTTCAAATTCGCTTGTGATGAACACAACGGAGGGTGTGGCTTTCTCAATGACCTCGGCGGTGGTAAGAGCCGTGCCGCTTGATGACGGTCTGACGAGAGCCTCGGCGGAGAGCTTGTCACCGCTGTTTGCGGCAGCGGAAGATGTATTTTCTTCCTTGACGGTTGCTTCGGTTTTCTCGGTCTCCTTGGGAACGGACTCCGCATTTGCGGAAACCTCCTCCGATATTGCGGACTGATTGTTCATGTTTGCAAGATATGCACCGCCGTAGCCGGAAGCGCCGCCCACGATAATGACCGCAAGCACCGCAGCGATTATCTTTCCCGCTCCGGACTTTTTAGGAGGCTTCTGCTCGGGGTCGCCGGGTATAAAGCCGCCGTTGGAATATGTGTAGTTATCTGAATCATACATAATGAAAACTTCCTTTCGTTTGCGGAGTACCTTCTCCGTTTGACTATGGTTATATTGTAAAGGTTTATTGTGTAAAATATGTGAAATCAGTTTGAAAAAGCAATAAAAGAATTATGCACGGCATAAGAAGATGATTTTTTAATATATTGTGAATGGTATTCAAAATTTACAAAAATTTAGTGACAATTGAATTATTATGTGTTATAATATATATATTATGCTAATGAACCGGAAAAATCTCTTATATTGATATCCGAAAAAGATCATGCAAATATGGATTTTGTCTGAATTTTGCCCGGAGAGCGGTATTAGAAAGCGGAGATGATCAAATGCACAAATACAGAAAAATTATCGGAGTTATAACAGCGCGAGCCAACGGCGTATATCAGACCAAATTTATCGAGGGCGTGCAGCGCCGCGCATATGCGCTTAATTATGACGTACTTGTATTTACAAATATAACCGACGAGGGACCTGCTGAAAAATGGCAGTACGGCGAACACAATATATATAATATGATAAATTATGATCTGCTTGACGCGATCATATTGCTCCCCGATACTATAAAGGACAGCAGCGTAGTCGCCGCCTTGGAGAAAAAGATACGCACCGTGTTCCATAAGCCTGTGGTCTCGGCAGAGCTTGACGCAGAGGGCTTTGAAAGTATTTTTACAGACGATATACAGCCTGTAAAAAAGATAGTATCCCACCTTATCGAGGAGCACAGGTTTACCGATATAGTCTTTGTTACGGGCAAAAAAGGTCACCCCCATGCCAAGAACCGTTTGGAGGGATATTTTGAAGCGATGGTGGAGCACGGGCTTCCCATTGACAGGGATAAGGTATATTACGGAAACTTCTGGTATGACTGCGGCGACAGTATCGTGGACGAAATACTTGCAGACGGTAAGCAGCTGCCCCAGGCAATAGCCTGCGCCTCTGATGCAATGGCTGTCGGTGTATGCGAGGCTTTGAAAAAGCGCGGTATAAAAGTTCCCGAGGATGTCGCGGTAACGGGCTACGATTCCGTACACTCGGGAATAACATATAAGCCGTGCATAACATCTGCCGTAATACCCTCAGATATAACCGGAGAGCGTGCGGTAAGTCATCTCCATGCGCTTATGACGGGAGAAAAGTATAAAGAAGCAAACAATATATGCGTCGATATATGCGTCGGACAGAGCTGCGGCTGTAATGTGAGCCTCAGCGAGCTGGAAAATGCCGCCACGCAGGAATGGCGCAATGAGGACCTTGATGTGGACTGTACCGCACCTCAGAATAATATGCTGGAGGGTCTGCTGTCCGAATCGGATATCAGTAAGTATTTCTGGACGGTAAACTGGTTTACATATCAGCTTGGCAGCTTTGAAAGCTTCTATATTGCCCTTTGCGATAACTGGGACAATCTCGGAGAGGGCGAAAAAGGCGGAAATTATCTGCGCGACGGATATTCGCAGAAAATGCTTCTTGTACTGGAGCACGGAAATACAAAGGAGCAGGAGCATATTGACCTGACCCATAAATTCAACCTTGCGGAAATGCTGCCCAATATATATAATAAGCGCGATTATCCCACGACATATTTCTTTGTGCCGCTGCATTTCAACGACCGCTGCTTCGGCTACGCCGCAATTTCTTTCGGGCAGGAGATACGCTCATACGATAATAATTACTGCCTGTGGATAAGGTACGTCAACAGCTCCATGGAGAGCCTGCGCCGCCAGCGGAGACTTATGACAATGTACCGCCGTATGCGGGAGAGCGCCGTAATGGATACCATGACTGGCATTTACAACCGAAACGGCTTCAATCTGTATGCCGACGAGATATTCACCTCCGCCAAAGACAACGGCAAAAATCTGCTGGTGGTGCTGGGTGACCTTAACAGGCTGAAATATATCAACGACAACTTCGGACATCTCAGCGGAGATACCGCCATAAAGGCGGCGGCAGCCGCGTTCAAGGAGGTCTGCGGAGGAAGCCGCGTCTGCTGCCGTATCGGCGGAGACGAGTTCATTATCCTCGATTACGGCGAGTATACCCGCGAGGAGATCGACGGTATCAAGAACGATATCCGCAAAAAGCTGTCCGATTTTGAGCAGAACAGCGAAGATAAGCTGCCCATGTCGGTAAGTCTGGGCGTTTTCTACGGCAGCGTCGATAATTACACCAGCATTGAAAAGCCCATTTCTCTTGCTGACAAGGAAATGTTCGAGGAAAAGCAGCGCATTAAAAAGGAACTGGGTATAACATCGTTAAGATAATATTTTCCGCAGAAATATCCGTGGGATATTTCTGCGGAATTTTTTCTGTTGACTTTTGAAAAGATGTGTGGTATAATACACAATATGCGGGCGTGGTGAAATTGGCAGACACGATAGACTTAGGATCTATTGCCTACGGTGTGCAGGTTCAAGTCCTGTCGCCCGCACCATAACGGACGGAAAACGCAGGAGTTTTCCGTCCTGTTTTTATGTGCAAATTTTTTGTTGACATTTCGGAATAAGTGTGGTATAATGTAATACAGAATTTCGGACACCTTTAAGAAGATCCCGTGAGGTCGCAAGGCAGTCGCTGAATAGGCTTTTTATACGGAAATGGTATAGCCATAGCTGTGAATATGGAGTTTATCTGCCTGTCTGCTTTGCGGACAGGCATTTTTGTTTGAAAGGAGAGATCAGCTTGCAGGAAAAATCCGAAAAGACGGTCATAATGGACGAAAACGCCGTTAAGCGCGCCATAGCGAGAATTTCCTATGAGATAATCGAGCGCAACAAGGGCACGGACGGACTTTGTATCATAGCCATAATGTCGGGCGGAACTGCAATAGCCTCCCGTGTGGCGGCGAAGATAAACGAGCTGGAGAACGCTTCTCTGGAGGTGGGAGCGCTGGATATCACGTCCTACCGAGACGACGAAAAGCACGTCCCCGACTGCGACAAGACCACCATAAGCTTCGACGTCCGCGACAAAAAGGTCATACTTGTGGACGACGTCATTTTTACAGGCAGAAGCGCCCGCGCCGCAATCGACGCCATTATGAAGCGCGGCAGACCGAAGAATATACAGCTTGCGGTGCTTGTAGACAGGGGACACAGGGAACTGCCCATACGTCCCGATTATGTTGGAAAAAACCTGCCGACCTCACGGGAGGAATCGGTCAAGGTCATGGTAAAGGAGATACACGGCTGCGATAAAGTCGTGATACTTGAATAGTTAGGAGGACGATTTTGAACAGTATACTATTTAAAAATGTCCGTATCCTTGACGGAACGGACTCCGCCCCCCGCGACCTGCTTATAAAGGGCGAGACCATCGCCGCAATAGGCGAAATAAACGAGCCCGCCGACAGAGTTATCGACGGCGAGGGCAGGCTCACAATAATGCCGCCCCTTTTTGATATGCACGTACACTTCCGCGACCCCGGTCTGACCCACAAGGAGGACATCCTCACAGGCTGCCGCGCGGCGCTGGCGGGCGGCGTGACGGGCGTTGTATGTATGCCCAACACCAAGCCCGTTATAGACAACCGCGAGGTGGTGGATTATATCCTGCATAAAGCCGAGGGTACAGGCGTTGACGTTTATCCCGCAGGCACCATTACAAAGGGCATGCTCGGCAAGGAGCTGTACGACCACGCTTCCATCGGCGTAAGGATAATATCCGACGACGGACGTCCCGTGGAGAACGCCGAGCTTCTGCGGCAGGCTATGAAAAGGTCCAACAAAAACGGACTGCTTATCGCTTCGCATTGTGAAGACCTGAACATTATAAACGGCGGTATCATGAACGACGGCGAGGTATCACGCGAGATAGGCGCAAAGGGCATGAACCGCGCCTCCGAGGACAGCATCACCGCCCGCGAGATAGCGCTTGCAATGTCCGCCGACGCGAGAATACACATCTGCCACGTCTCCACAAGGGGCAGCCTTGACTTTATCCGCGAGGCAAAGGCGAGGGGAGTCAAGGTCACCTGCGAGACCTGCCCCCACTACTTTATGTATACCGACGAAAAGCTGCGTACAATGGACGCGGACTATCGTATGAATCCCCCTCTCCGTACCGAGGACGACCGCCGCGCGGTGGAGGAAGCCGTGCTTGACGGCACCATAGATTGTATCGTCACCGACCACGCACCCCATGCCGCCGAGGAAAAGGCAGACTTTTTCAAAGCGCCCAACGGTGTTGTGGGTCTGGAAACATCGCTGGCGGCAATGCTGACCCATTTTTATCATACGGGCAAGCTTACACTGGAGCGTATCGCGGAGATGATGTCCGCCGAGCCCCGCCGCCTGCTTGGTATAGATGTGCCCCGGATAAAGGAGGGCGCAAAGGCGGATATGATACTGGTCGACACGGACATGGAGTGGACAGTCGACCCCGACAAGCTAAATTCCAAGTCTCACAATACGGTATTTAAGGGCGAGCGCTTCAAGGGCAAATGTATTATGACCGTCACCGACGGTATTATAAGATATGAATATAAAGATTAAAAAATTAAGGAGTGTTGACAATGTCTTTTGACAGACTTATCGCGAAAATAATCGAAACAGGAAACCCCACGGTTGCAGGTCTTGACCCCAAGCTTGACTATGTACCCGAGTTCATCAAAAAGGAAGCCTTTGAGGAAAAGGGCGAGGACTTAAAGGGCGCGGCATACGCTCTGCTGAAATTCAACAAAATGATAATCGACGAGATATGCGACCTCGTTCCCGCTATCAAGCCTCAGGCGGCATACTATGAAATGTACGGCTGGCACGGCGTAAAGACTCTGTATAAAACTATCGAGTACGCGCAGAAAAAGGGTATGTTCGTTATCGTGGACGGCAAGAGAAACGACATCGGCGCTACAATGGAGGCGTACACTAACGCGTATCTCGGCAGCGTTGACATCGGCGGCAAGACCTTTGAGGGCTTCGGCGCAGACGCGCTCACCGTAAACGGCTACCTCGGCACGGACGGTATCACACCTCTTACAGACGCCTGCAAGAAAAACGACAAGGGTATCTTTGTGCTGGTAAAAACGTCCAACAAGTCCTCGGGCGAATTGCAGGACAAGCTTCTTGCCGAGGGCGGTACGATATACAACGCTATGGGCGATATGTGCGAGCAGTGGGGCGCTGACTCCATCGGCAAGTACGGCTACTCCGCAGTAGGCGCGGTAGTTGGCGCAACATATCCCGAGCAGCTGGCGGAAATGCGCGCAAAGCTGCCCCACACATTCTTCCTTGTACCCGGCTACGGCGCACAGGGCGGCGGCGCAGAGGGCGTAGCAAAGGCGTTCGACGCAAACGGACTCGGTGCGATAGTAAATTCCTCCAGAGCAATTATGTGCGCATATAAGAAAGAGGAGTGCGACGAGAGAGACTTCGCAAAGGCAGCGCGCCGCGAGGTTATCCGCATGAGAGATGATATCACAGCATTTGTCCCCGCACTGAAAAAGTAAAATAATAATGAAAAATGAATATTGAATAATGAATAATGTTTTGGGAGGTATAACAATGTCTTTATTCAACATAGGTGATAAAGCCTACATTATGCTTGCCGACGGGCGTATATTTGAGGGATATTCCTTCGGCGCAAAGGGTACGTCCTTCGGCGAGATAGTGTTTGCAACAGGTATGACAGGCTACGAGGAGACCCTGTCCGACCCCAGCTACTACGGTCAGATAGTCACCCAGACTTTCCCACTTATCGGAAACTACGGCGTGAACGACGAGGACTACGAATCCGCAGGCTCCGTTGTAAGCGGATATGTTGTAAGAGAGTGGTGCAATTCACCCTCCAACTTCCGCAGCGAGGGCGACGTGGACGGCTTTCTGAAAAAGCACAATATAATCGGTATACACTCCGTTGACACCCGCTCCCTCACCAGAATTATCCGTGAGCACGGCGTAATGAACGGCGTTATCACCACCGAGAACGTGTACGAAAAAAAGGACGAGTTCCTTGCCAAGATAAACAGCTTTAAGATAAAGGACGCGGTAAAGTCCGTCACTGCCAAGGAGATAAAGGAATATAAGGCGGAAGATGCAAAGTACGACGTTGTACTTTACGATTTCGGCTATAAGTACAATATCCGCCGCGAGCTTGTAAAGCGCGGCTGCAATGTGACGGTAGTTCCCGCCGATACTCCCGCGGAGAAGATAAAGGAAATGGATCCCGACGGTATAATGCTCTCCAACGGTCCCGGCGACCCCATGGAAAATACGGACGTTATCGCGGAGCTGAAAAAGCTGACGGAATACAAAATACCCACATTCGGCATCTGCCTCGGACACCAGCTTATGGCTCTTGCCAACGGCGCACGGACGGAGAAGCTGAAATACGGTCACCGCGGCGCAAACCAGCCTGTTATCGACATTAACCACGATATGACATTTGTTACCTCCCAAAATCACGGCTATGCCGTAATCAACGACAGCGTACCCGCCGAAGTCGGCGAGGTCTCCCATAAAAACGCCAACGACGGCACCTGCGAGGGCGTGCGCTACAAGAATTTCCCCTGCTTTACGGTGCAGTTCCACCCCGAAGCCTGCGGCGGTCCAAAGGATACCGCGTATCTTTTCGAGGAATTTATCGATTTGATGAAAAAGAATAAGGAGGACAAATAATATGCCGCTTCGTAATGATATAAAAAAGGTCCTCGTTATCGGCTCGGGTCCTATTGTTATCGGTCAGGCAGCCGAGTTCGACTACGCGGGCACACAGGCGTGCCGCGCATTAAAACAGGAGGGTCTGGAGGTAGTGCTCATCAACTCCAACCCCGCAACAATTATGACTGATAAGGCCATGGCGGATAAGGTATATATCGAGCCTCTGACCCTTGACGTTGTAAAGAAAATTATCAAGATAGAAAAGCCCGACAGTATCCTGTCCACACTTGGCGGACAGACAGGTCTGACCCTTTCCATGCAGCTTGCGGAGGAGGGCTTCCTTGAGGAAAACGGCGTAAAGCTGCTGGGCGCAAATCCCGAAACTATCCACAAAGCCGAGGACAGACAGGCGTTCAAGGATACCATGGAAAAGATAGGCGAGCCCTGCATACCCTCCAAGGTAGTTGAGAATTTGCAGGACGCTTTGGATTTCGCCAACAACGAGATAGGCTATCCCGTAATTGTACGTCCCGCGTTTACATTGGGCGGCACAGGCGGCGGTATCGCCAACAACGAGGAGGAGCTGCGTGATATTGCCACCAACGGTCTGCGCCTTTCTCCTATCACACAGATACTTGTTGAAAAGTGCATAAGCGGCTGGAAAGAGATAGAGTTCGAGGTTATCCGTGACCGCAAGGGCAACGTTATCACCGTCTGCTCCATGGAAAACTTCGACCCCGTAGGCGTTCATACGGGCGACAGTATCGTTATCGCCCCCGCCGTAACACTTACGGATAAGGAGTACCAAATGCTGCGTACAGCGGCGCTGAATATTATCTCCGAGCTGAAAGTCGAGGGCGGCTGCAACTGCCAGTTCGCGCTGCACCCCACATCTTTTGAGTACGCCGTTATCGAGGTAAATCCCCGTGTATCCCGTTCCTCCGCGCTGGCTTCCAAGGCGACGGGATACCCTATCGCAAAGGTAGCAACGCGTATAGCTATCGGCTACACTCTGGACGAGATAATCAACGCCGTAACAGGCAAGACCTACGCCTGCTTCGAGCCTGCTCTGGACTATGTTGTAGTAAAATTCCCCAAGTGGGCGTTTGATAAATTTGTATATGCAAAGCGTACTCTCGGTACACAGATGATGGCAACGGGCGAGGTCATGGCTATCGGCACAAGCTTTGAGCAGGCTATGATGAAAGCCGTCCGTTCAATCGAGCTTGGCATGGATACCATGAATCTGAAAAAGCTTGCAGACCTCACAGATGAGCAGGTGAGGGAACAGCTTTACTCCGTGGACGACGAGCGTTCCTTTGTGGTATTTGAGGCGCTGAAACGCGGTATCTCCGTTGATGATATACACGAAATAACAAAGATAGACAACTGGTTCATATCCAAGCTGAACAACCTTGTACAGCTGGAAAAATATCTTGCCGAGGGCGAGCTTACCGAGGATAAGTA
>JBJEQM010000014.1:0-12234 GCA_051881755.1 Oscillospiraceae bacterium | reverse complement strand
CCGATCTTGAGTCGGAGATACAGCAGATATTATGCTGGATGTCCATTATCGGAGAAGCTTTGATGGGAGCGCTGTTTACGGTATTTTTTACATCATACATAATGCGCCGCAGGTTCTCCTCCATATATTCATACGTTTTTACCTGCATTATTGCGGGAGTTATACTGGCACTCCCCTGTGCGCTTTTGGAAATTGCAATAATGTTCGTGCCATTAAACGTTATTTCGGTAATATGCTTTGCTGTGTTCATTATTGCGGAATTTGCAGCGGTACATTTATTCTACAAAAAAGAAGAAGCCAAGCTGCTTTGATATTCCTGCCCGTATTTCGGTACGGGCATTTTTCTGTCCCGAATATGATACAGTAAATGCAAAATCAGCGGTTGAAATTGTACGGAAAATGTGATACAATATACTACATAAAAGGTATTTTTCATGTATGTCCTCTCATAAAATATTGTGAGCCTATGGGTTTGTACAATTTTTGTGGGGAGGATATTATATGATACCAAGAAAATACAAAAGAAAATTTCATGCGGCTATTGCTTTGCTGACGTTCTGTCTCGGTATAAGCGCTCTGCTGTTTGCCAAAAGCAAGATAGACGAGGCTATATCGGTTTCAACTTCGGCGCTGAACGAACGCCCCATACTGGTTATCGACGCGGGTCACGGCGGTATGGACGGCGGCTGCTCCACCGCTGACGGCAAGACCGAAAAGGGCATAAATCTGAACATTCTGCTGTCCGTCCGAGATATGGCGCGGCTGTATGGCTACAATGTTGAGGCTACGCGGCTGAAGGATACCTCCATTCACGATAAGGGCGTGACGGGTATACGCAATCAGAAGGTCTCCGACATGGAAAACCGTCTGGAGCTGTTCAACAAATATCCAGACGCGGTATGCATTTCCATTCATCAGAACACCTTTTCCGACCCCAAATACAGCGGCGCTCAGATGTTTTACTCCGACAAAAATCCCGAAAGCGAGCGTCTTGCTTCTATTATGCAAAGCCGCTTTGTAAGCAATCTCCAGCCCGATAATCAGCGCGAAATAAAGCTTTGCGGCAGCGAGCTGTATCTTTGCTACTACTGTGATAATCCTGCGGTAATGATCGAGTGCGGCTTCCTCTCCAATCCCGAGGAGGCGGCAAAGCTTACCGACAAAGGCTATCAGCAGCAGGTGGCGTTCACGATTTTCTCGGGCATTAACGAATATGAAACTACATAACCGAAAGGATGTACAAAATGGCAGGAAAATCAAAATATGTCTACGTCTGCAATCAATGCGGATATGAAAGCTCCAAATGGAACGGCAAGTGTCCATCCTGCGGCGAATGGAACACCTTTGAGGAGCAGGAGCTCGTTCAGGCGGCGCCTAAGTCCTCAATGAGAAGCGCCGCTCCTGCGGCAAGGGTCGATCTGTCCTCGCAGATAAAGGACCTCTCCGCCGTTGATACCGACGACGAGATACGCTACTCCACGGGTATCGGCGAGCTTGACCGTGTTCTCGGAGGCGGTCTTGTGAAAGGCTCTCTTGTGCTTCTCGGCGGCGAGCCTGGCATAGGCAAATCCACGCTGCTTTTGCAGATATGCAAGTATCTTGGCGAGGAGCACTCCATACTGTATATTTCGGGCGAGGAAAGCATACGTCAGATAAAGCTCCGCGCACAGCGTCTCGGCGTTGACACGCCTAATCTATATCTGCTGTCCACCAACGACGCTCATGCCGCCTCCGATACAATTGTATCAAGCAAGCCCGATATTGCCATAATCGACTCTATACAGACAATGGCAATGAGCGAGATGAACAGCACCGCCGGAAGCATTTCACAGGTGCGCGAATGTACCAATCTTTTCATGCGCACGGCAAAATCGGAGGAAATACCCATTTTTGTTGTAAGCCATGTCAACAAGGACGGCGCTATTGCAGGTCCAAAGGTAATGGAGCATATTGTAGACGCGGTGCTGTATTTTGAGGGTGAACGGCATTTATGCTACCGCTTGCTGAGGGCGGTGAAAAACCGTTTCGGATCCACCAATGAGATAGGCGTTTTTGAGATGGGCGACGTTGGATTGGAGGAAGTGGAAAATCCCTCGGAGATGCTGCTTTCGGGCAGACCAAAGGGCGTTTCCGGCAGCTGTGTTGCCTGCATAATGGAGGGCAGCCGTCCCATTCTTGCGGAGGTGCAGACCCTTGTTACAAAGAGCGGCTTCTCCGCTCCGCGGCGCACTGCTACGGGCTTCGATTACAACCGTCTTGCCATGATAATCGCCGTACTGGAAAAGCGCGCGGGTATGTTCTTCGGCACGCTGGACGTTTTCCTAAACATTGTAGGCGGATTCCGTCTCGACGAGCCTGCGGGCGATCTGTCCGTGGCGCTGGCTTTATACAGCGGCTACTATGATATCCCCCTCAATGAAAAGCTTATCGTTTTCGGTGAGATAGGCTTAGGCGGAGAGGTGCGCAGCACAACAAGTATACCGCAGCGCATACGGGAAGCGGAGCGTCTGGGATTTACACATTGTATCATACCTAAACAGTCCATGCGGTTTATCGACCCGCAGAAAGTAAACATAAGGGTCACTGGCGTAAGCTCAGTCAAGCAGGCATTTTATGTTGTCAAGACGGAGCAGGAAAAAGCGGCACAATAATATAAAAAAGAGGCTGTTGCACGCTCCAACCCAAAATAAGCATCAAAGCGGAAAAAGAGACCGCTTTGGTGCTTTTTGTGTCATGTTTTCAGGTGATGCACTTTTATTGTAAATCTATCCTTTTGAAAAATACTGCATATCAAAAATTTTTTCCAAAAACTATTGACATACACGTTATTTTATGATAGAATAGTAACAGTTTTCACGGGGCATTAGCGCAGTTGGGAGCGCACCACACTGGCAGTGTGGGGGTCAGGGGTTCAAGTCCCCTATGCTCCACCATAACGGTACATTTTTAATGTGCCGTTATTTTTTTGCGATAATGCCAAAAATCCTTGCCGGATAGTCCGACAAGGATTTTTGTATTTTAATTGACGATCAAAGCATTTCCGCTCTCAGCTCTGCGCCGCTCTTGGGGGAAAGGTATGCGGGAGCAATATCAAACACGGTCTTTGCGCCCGTTGCGCCCTCTCTCGAAAGCCTTACGGCTGCTCTTGCATATGCAACAAGGATACTCGATGTGAACTCGGGATTGGAGCCAAGCTTCAGAGAATACTCCACAATATGGGAGGTATCCTTATCAAGTCCCGTCTTGCCGCTTCTGATTACGAAGCCGCCGTGAGGAAGTCCGCTGTGGTCGCGCTTGAGCTCCTCTGCGGTGATGAAATGTACTGTGGTATCGTAATCTGCAAAATAGTTGGGCATATTCTTGATCTCGGCTTCGATCTTTGCCTTATCTGCGCCCTCTTTTGCTACTACGAAGCACTCTCTTGTATGCTTCTGACGTGTTGTAAGCTGTGGGTTGGAGCCGCTTCTTACAGCTTCAACGGCTGAATCGACGGGGATAGTATACTGTCTTGCATCGGCAACGCCCTCAATTCTTCTGATAGCGTCGGAATGTCCCTGACTTACGCCCTTGCCCCAGAATGTATAGCTCTCGCCCTCGGGAAGTATACAGCTGCCGTAAAGACGGTTTACGGAGAACATACCGGGATCCCAGCCCACGGAGATAACGCTGACATTGCCGCCCTTTTTGGCTGCTGCGTCAACTGCGTCAAAATACTGAGGTATCTTGGCATGGGTATCAAAGCTGTCGATAGTGTTGAACATTTCGGCAAGCTGAGGTCCCTGGACAGGCAGGTCCGTTGCGCTGCCGCCGCAGAGGATAAGCACGTCAACATCGTCCTTATGAGCTGCGATATCATTCATGGAATATACGGGAACGCCATCTGTCAGGATTTTCAGGTCAGCGGGGTCACGTCTGGTAAACACGCACGCAAGCTCTGCGTCGGGAGTCTGTCTTATGGCAAGCTCTGTGCCGCGGCCAAGATTTCCGTAACCGACAATACCTATACGAAATTTACTCATTTTACACAATCCTCCATTTGAGAAGCGGCCAAAACCGTCTTCTGCATAATAAATATTATACGCCGTCAATAATGTTCGGCAGTCAATATATATTTTATCATATTTTGCAGGATTTGAAAAGGGGTTTTGCAAAATTTTTTTATATTTTTTTGCAAGACCCCTTATTTATATAGTATATTCACTTCAAATATGTCACACATATGCATACAGATGCGCACAAAGGCGTGATTTTCACGGTATTGCAGGGTATGTTACCGACCCTGCGGCGGCTCTACGGATGAAGCATCGCTTGTTTTCTCCGTCAAATCGGCGGCAGTTTCGGTCTCGTCGGATATTTCGGTATTTGAAATATCACCGTCCTCATCTTTCAAAATAACGATAGCCTGACTGTACATCTGCTGAAATCTTGTCTCAAACTTATTGATATTGTAGTCAATAATGCCTTTCATGGGGTCGTTCAGCGTTACAATGTCCGCGCTCATGTTAAATCCTGCCAGAACAAAGCAATGCTCGTTAAGATACCAGTCCAGCTTCTCGCCCGTGGCGTTGTCATACCAGCTTTCGTAATACTCCGGCTCGATCATGCCGTCCGTCGCCCAGCATAACACGGGTATGCCCTGCGATACATAATCATACAGCAGGTCGGGAGAACAGCCCGAAATATTTTTTACGGTATACCCTCCTCCGTTGTCTGCCAGATAATCCACCGCCGCTTTTTCAATGGCGTTGGAGAAGCAGCCGTAGCCCCGTGAGAACGGGTCGCCGATAAAATAATCGAAGAAGCTGTCCTTATAAAGCTCCCCGTCGATATACTGCGCGTTGCCGCCCTTGGGAAGATAGTCCCGCGCCATATCGCATTTATCCGCGTCGAAGCCGTAATGCCGAAGCAGTATGGTAAGAGCGGTTATTTCGCAGCCCACGGGCAGTTCGGGGAGCTGGAGGATATTTTCCATATCGATATACACCGAATTGTTGTCATATTCCTTGCGGACGCGGCTGGTAATAATTGTACGGCTCGTTTCGCCCGAAACATCGGTCTCATCGGGAACGGCGGTCGTCACCTGCGGAGCGTCGGATATATCCTCGGGCTGCACCTCATATGTGACGGGATCCTCAGTTTCCGCGGCAGGAACGACGGTCACTTCCTCATATGCGGTATCCGCCGCACTTTCCTCGAAAATTCCCGTTACGATATTCGCTGTTTGGATATCCTCTTCCCTGCCGTTTACCAGCATAAGGATAACAGCGACAACCACCGCCGCCGCAATAACGCATACGGCTGCTATCGCCAGCTTTCCAACTAAATCGTTCAAATTTCGCAACTCCTTAAGGTCTTTTTGTTCTTTTATTTTTCCGCGCGTTCAAAGCGGAAGCTTTCAAAATCAAACCTGCTGCCCGGCATAAACATGAAGCTTACCTCCGCTTCGCCGCCGATACGCTCTATATCAAAGCTTCTCTCGGTATATTCGGACGCCTGTTCAAACTCAAGAAGCTGGGTCTTATTCACGCCGCTTTCGACGTACCTTAACTGTATGGTATTGATAGGATTAGGCGTTCTGCCGCATATTACAAGACGCTCCGTACCTGCGGTAAAGTTCATTTTGCCAAAATCCAGCACAACATTGTTTCCGATATTTTCAACGCAGCTGCCGTTTACCGTGAAGTCGTCGCCGTAAATCTTGTCGCTGTCGGCAGCGTTCAGCTTTGCATATGCCTTTTCGTTGGGAATAAACTCAAAGCCGCCGAAGATACAGTTATCCTCAATGGCAAAGGTGACTGTCCGTATGCCTTTTAATGTGCGCGGAAGCGCAAATTCAACGGGAGAGAAGCCGTCCCAGCCGTTATTGTGAGGGAACATTGCGGTATAGACAAAATTTTCGTCCGCCGCTTCGCCGTCGTATATTTTTACGGGGATATCACGGTTTGCGCAGTTGCCGATGTAAATGCGTATCTTATCCGTTCCTGCGGCTCCGAAATCAATGTTGCAGAAGCCGAATGAGCAGGGCTTGGTAAATCCGCCCAGAGCGCCGTCGTTGATAACATTTACGGGCACGCTGCTGAAAGAATACGCCGCCGCGCTTATAATTTTCGCATACGGGTCGTGGACAGCTTCTCCGAGACCGCTAACGGATATCGCCGCGTCGGAAATGACCTGCGGATATTCCGAGCCGTTGAAGGCATAGACGCGGACGAAGCCCACGCCGTCTCCTTTGGCTGTGACCTTTACCGAGCCGTTTTCATATACCGCTTCGGCAAAATTTGCTTCAACGCTGTTTGCCTTGACTATCTTGCAGGTAATATCGGAATAGGTCGCGTTTTCGGGATATACTTTGCATTTTATCTTGGCGGCGGTCTTGTTTTCGTCTAATTTTATCTCCCCGCCCGAGAGCAGTTCAAGCTTTCTTACGGGTATATCGCGCTTATTATCTGTAAAGTGGTTATACTTTACAGGAGCGCTTGTGCCATTCACAGGTGTATAGCTTATAGCCTTTACAGTCATTTCAGTGCTTTCCAGACCCTCGGAAAGGGCTTTTATCTTAATATCGCCAGTGTTTCCGTCGGCGGCGATGATGGCGGTCAGCCTGCCGCTGAAAAGACGGCGGCTGTCCGTTTTATACTGCTCGAAATCCGTGGAGTCGCCGTTGTCCATACCGAGGATACGTCCGCCCGTCACTTCCAGCTTAATGCGGTTTCGGGCGTTGGCGACAAATGTGCCGTCCTTGTCTGCGGTATATATTTCGGCAAAACACAGGTCACGTCCGTCTGCGGATATTTCCGTTCTGTCGGCGGAAATACATACTTTCACGGGGTCTCCGAAGCTTTTCTGCACGTCGGAAGCAATGATACTGCCGTTATTATCGAGGGCGTTGACCGTCAGGACGCCCTTTTCGTAAGGCACCTGCCAATGGGCATGGAGCTTGTCCCCGCGGGCATGGTCTATCTTCTGCACGCCGAGAGAGCTTCCGTTGAGGAACAGCTCCGCGGCGGGAGCGTTGGTGTACGCAATAACGTCGATAAGCTGACCTTCGTTGAAATCCCAATAAGGCAGCAGATGTATCATGGGCGCTTTTTCCGCGTCAGTCCATACCGATTGGTAAAAATAGTATATATCCTTTGGTATGCCTGCGGTGTCGACCGCTCCGAAGTAGCTGTTTTTGGTGCTGTAGGGCGTAGGCTCGCCGATATAGTCAATGCCTGTCCAGATAAACTGACCTGCGCAGAACTTGCGGTCTCTGTCCTGTTTCCATGCGTCCTCGGCAGGACGTCCCCAGCTTACGCAGCAGTTATCAAGCGATGAGCACTGGTGGTCGTCGTGAGTGAGCAGCGGAATGTCAGCGGGAAAATGATATATTCCGCGGCTTCTTACTGCGGAGGAGGTCTCGCTGCCGTATATCACGGTATCGGGATATTTTTTATGGTGGTCGTCATAGCAGCGCTCGGTGTAGTTATATCCCGACAAGCCCAGCATTTCGCCGATCTTCTGTGACCTTTCCCACTCGATATAGTTGGAGGCAATTGTTGGCAGGGCGTTGCCGCGCGGGTCGGATTCAAGCACATAATCCTTAAGCATTTCCGCTATCTCATAGCCATGGTCGGAGGCGTGAGTGTCGTAAATTTCGTTGCCGATACTCCACATTATAACGCATGGGTGGTTTCTGTCGCGGCGCACCCAGCTTTTTACGTCGTCGTGGGCGGTCTCCTTGAAAAATCGCGCGTTGTCAAACTCGGTCTTGGAAAGCTCCCACATATCAAAGCTTTCGGTATCCATAAGCATACCAAGCCTGTCGCAGATATCCACCAACTCACGCGAGGGCATATTGTGCGACGTTCTGACAGCATTCACTCCCATTTTTTTCATAAGCTGTATCTGACGCTCCGCAGCGCGGTAATTGACCGCCGAGCCCAGCGCGCCCAAGTCATGATGCAGACACACGCCTTTAAGCTTCATGTACTCCCCATTGAGGAAAAAGCCCTCATCGGGGTCGAATTTTATTGTGCGGAAGCCGAATACATTTTCCGTCTCGTCGACGGTGATACCGTCCGCAATAAGCTCGGTTTTCAATGTATAAAGATAAGGAGTATCCACGCTCCATTTTTCATATTCCGCAAGGGTGTATTTTTCACCCGTAAACTCTCCGCAGGGGCGTCCGTCCATATCGTAAACCGTATGCCGCACAAAGTCATGCTCGCCGACCGCCTCCACGGTAACGGTCATTATGCCGCTGTCGCCGTCCGCCGAGATATAAACGCCGTCACGGACGATATGTACGGGGGCTGTCCTTGTAAGGTACACGTTCCTGTATATTCCCGCGCCCGAATACCATCGGGAATTGGGCGCATTATACCGCACCTGCACCATAATTGTATTCTCGCCGTCGGCAAGCAGGTCGGTTATATCATAGGAAAATGAGGAGTAGCCATGCCGCCATGCGCCTGCTTCCCTGCCGTTGACATAAACGGTGCTGTCCATATAAACTCCGTCGAAATCTATGGAGCAAAGTCTGCCGTCCTTTTTATACTCAAAGGTCTTCTTATACCAGCCCTCTCCGCTTTTGTAAAGATTTTCCGTATCATATATGAGCCAGTCGTGAGGTATTTCCACGTCCCGGGTAAAATCAGCCCTGCTCGCCGCTTCATATCCCGTATCAACGGGGAACAATCCGAATTTCCAGTTATCATTGAAAAGCACGGTGCGATCCTTCATTTTATGTTATCCTCCAAAAGACAAAATAATATACATAATTAATATAACTATAACATATTCAGCAAATATATTAATGTATTTTTTGTTAAAATTGATATTTTTATATAAATTACAATAAAAAAATACGACATACCGCATAATGACAAATATTTACATATACTTTGCTGTAATATATATTTCAGAATATCAATGGCTGGATATCAGCCGAATGGAGGTCATAAAATGCCCGTTATAATTGAAACGGAAGAAAATACAGTCACCGCCAAGCTTCAGGGAGAGATAGACCACCACAACGCGCCTGCTCTGCGCAAGGATATTGATGTTGCTGTGGACAGGCATCACCCCGAGCTGCTCATTCTTGATTTTGACGAGGTGACGTTCATGGACAGCTCGGGCATCGGGCTTGTCATGGGGCGTTACAAGGCGGTCAAGGCTTACGGCGGCAAGATTTCCGTGATAAATACGTCGTCACAGATAAAAAAGGTCATGAAGCTTGCCGGTCTGGACAGGCTTGCTTCGATAGAATAAAGGTAAAAGGAGAATACACGCATTATGAATATAATAAACGAGATAAAAGTGGTGTTTCCCTCCAAAAGCTGCAACGAAAGCTTCGCGCGTATGTGTATCGCTTCGTTTGTGGCAAAGCTTGACCCTGCGGTAAGCGAGCTGGCGGAAATAAAGACAGCCGTCTCAGAGGCGGTGACAAACGCCATTGTACACGGCTACCGCAATTCATACGGCAATATAGAGTTGACTGCCAAGGCATACGAGGACAAAAGCATCGTTATAAAGATAAAGGACAAGGGCTGCGGTATACCCGACATTGCTCAGGCTATGACTCCCCTGTTCACCACCGCTCCCGAGGAGGAACGGGCAGGTCTGGGCTTTGCGGTAATGGAGTCCTTTATGGACAAAGTATCGGTAAAAAGCTCTCCGGGTGTCGGAACTACGGTAACGCTGCGCCGAAAGATAACCTCATGCGCCGAAGATCCCACATAATACATATCAGCGAAAGGATCATTTATTATGAACGGGATAAAAACCGACCGCTTCATTGAAGAAAACATGGGGCTGGTGCATCTTTGCGCCAACCGCTTCCGAAACAAGGGTATCGAGTACGACGACCTGTGCAGCGCGGGAAGTATCGGTCTTATCAAGGCTGCCGACGGCTTCGACGAGCAGCGCGGAGTGAAATTTTCCACCTACGCCGTGCCTGTTATACTGGGAGAGATAAAGCGGCTTTTCCGCGACGGCGGTTCGGTCAAGGTGAGCCGAAGCGTGCGTGAGCTGTCCCTGCGGCTGTCGCGGATAAAGGACGATTTCATACTCCGTCAAGGGCGCGAACCAACCGTCAGCGAGCTGTGCGCTCTCTCCGGCGAGGACGAGGAGCACGTCACCGAGGCTATCGCCGTAGGTATGCCGCCGCTGTCTCTCACTGCTTCCAACAGCGACGGCGACGATGAGCAGCTTGATATTGCCGTGGAGGCTCCCGACGACGACATGAACGATCTGCTGTCTTTGCGTCAGGCGTTATCAATACTTGATGAAAAGGACCGCAGGCTGCTGTATCTGCGCTATTTCAAGGAGCTTACCCAGACCGAGACCGCCCAGCGGCTGGATATGACTCAGGTGCAGGTTTCACGCCGCGAAAAAAAGCTGCTTATGAAGCTGCGCGGTTTTCTTACGGAATGAAAAATGCTCCCTGCTGCAATTGCACGGGAGCATTTTTTATACTAATCTTTGACCGTTCTGTAGACAAAAACGGCAGATAGAATTGTGCCGATCCGGGAAAGCGACCTTGCAAGGCTTGCCGCCTTGCAAGGGAGTTTGACGACGAGTGGCACAATTATAGCTGTCGTATTATAGGTTGGTCAAAGATTAGTATTAATCCTCGTAGATAAGGTCCTTTATATAGCAGCCGAGCGCTTCGGCAATATATGCCGCCTTAACTGCCGACATCTTATTGATATTATAATCCTGCCGCTCATATTTTGTAAGCTCTTTAACGGAAATACCGCTTTTTTCCGAAAGCTGTTCAAGTGTAGTATTATGCTTTATACGCTGTTCTGATATTCTATTGACCATAATGATACTCCTTTATTGTGTTTATTTTAATTATTATACTCTATATTGTGGTATAAATCAACACATTTCATAAAAAAATTACATAAAAAATTATTTTTTACAAACCGTATTTTTTTGAAAATATAGCCTTATAATGTTGCAAAAAGATAAAATATGTGGTAAAATATTATTAAACACCGTTTATGCGGTAATTTTAATAAAAGGAAGTAATTATTATGAAGTATGTTGTTCTGCTCTGCGACGGTATGGCTGATTACCCTGTTGACGAGCTTGGCGGCTGCACGCCTATGGAAAAGGCTGTTAAGCCTAATATGGACAAGCTTGCAAAAAGCTCTGTTATCGGTCTGGTAAAAACTGTTGCCGACGGTCTTAAGCCAGGCTCGGACGTTGCAAATCTCTCCGTTCTCGGCTACGACCCTGCCGTATGCTATACGGGACGCTCCCCTCTTGAAGCAGGCTCTATCGGCATTGATATGAAGGACGATGACATCTCTTTCCGCTGCAACCTCGTTACCGTTTCCGACGAGGACAAATTCGAGGACAAGACCCTCGTTGACTACTGCGCAGACGATATATCCACTGCCGAGGCAAAGATACTTGTTGAATATCTTGCCGAGCATTTCGATAACGATGAATTCAAGCTCTACAGCGGCGTAAGCTACCGTCATTGCCTTATCTGGCACGGCGGCACTCTTGATGTTGGTACTCTCACTCCCCCTCACGATATCACGGGCAGAAAGGTAACGGAGTATGTTCCAAATCACCCCAATGCTGCAAAACTGTACGATATGATGAAAAAGAGTATTGCTCTGCTGAAAGACCACCCCGTCAACAAGGACAGGATAGCGCGCGGTCTCCGTCCCGCAAACTGCATCTGGCTCTGGGGCGAGGGCAAGCGTGCAAATCTGGACTCCTTTATGTCCTGCTACGGTCTGAAAGGCTCCATGATATCCGCTGTTGACCTGCTCAAAGGTATAGGCAAATTCTCGGAAATGAACGTGGTCAATGTGGACGGCGCAACGGGATACATAGATACCAATTTCAGCGGCAAAGCCGAAGCTGCCATAAAGGAACTGGAAAACGGTCAGGACTTTGTATATATCCATGTTGAGGCTCCCGACGAGTGCGGTCACCGCCATGAGATACAGAACAAGGTCAAGTCTATCGAGCTTATAGATGAAAAGATACTTGGTGCGGTGCTTCCCGCTTTGGAAAAGTATGATGACTACAAAATAATGATACTCCCCGACCACCCCACTCCCCTTGCGCTGAAAACTCACACCAACGACCCTGTTCCCTTTTTGATATATCAGAAGAGCAAGGATAACAAGGGCGCTGATACTTTCAACGAAAAGACCGCCAAGGAAAGCGGCGTATTCATTGAAAAGGGTCCCTCTATAATGAAATATTTTATTGAGCTTTAAT
>JBJEQM010000013.1:0-12246 GCA_051881755.1 Oscillospiraceae bacterium | reverse complement strand
GGTGATTAAACAGCATTATAAATTCCAATTTATAAAGGAGAAATAAAGTGAAACAATTTCTTGAAATAGGAAAAATAGTTGCGGTACAGGGTCTAAAGGGCGAAGTCCGCGTTGAGCCTTGGTGCGACTCACAGGAGTTCCTCTGCGAATTTGACACGCTGTACTTTGACAAGGGCGCAACTCCCGTGGAGATACAGCGCTCCCACCCGCACAAAAATATTGTCCTTATGAAAATAAAGGGTACAGACACGGTGGAACAGGCACAGCTGCTGCGGAATAAAATATTATATATGGACAGAAACGATGTTGAGCTTGAGGAGGGCTGCTATTTTGTGCAGGACCTCATCGGTCTGGAGGTCATTGACGCCGACAGCGGCGTCTCCTACGGCAAAATATGCGATGTCACCGAGACTGGCGCAAACGACGTGTACCATATAAAGGACAGCGACGGTAAGATAAGGCTTATCCCTGCTATACCCGATGTTGTACTTGATACAAATATTACCGATAGTAAAATGATTATCCGCGTGCCGGAGGGACTTTTCGATGAGGATTGACGTTGCTACCCTCTTCCCCGATATGTGCGAAGCCGTCCTCGGCGAGAGCATTATCGGACGGGCAAGAAAGGCGGATAAAATTGAGATACACTGCCACCAGATACGGGACTACACCCTTGACAAGCACCGCCGCGTTGACGACACACCTTACGGCGGCGGCATGGGTATGGTCATGCAGGCAGACCCCATTTACCGCTGCTACAAGGCGGTAGCGGAACAGCTGCCCGAGAAGCCCCATGTGATATATATGTCTCCAAAGGGCGGCGTTTTTACGCAGAAACGCGCGGTAGAGCTGTCCAAAATGCCCTATATTTTCGTGCTTTGCGGACATTACGAGGGCGTTGACCAGCGCGTGCTGGATAAGATAGTAGACGAGGAAATTTCTATCGGCGACTACGTTCTCACGGGGGGCGAGCTGCCTGCCATGGTGATGATAGACGCGGTGGCAAGAATGTGCAGCGGCGTTCTCTCCTCGGACGAGTGCTTCGAGGAGGAGAGCCACTTTAACGGTCTGCTGGAGTATCCTCACTACACCAAGCCCGAGATATGGGAGGATATGGCAGTTCCTCCCGTTCTGCTGACGGGTCACCACAAAAATATAGCGGAATACCGTCATAATGAAGCCGTCAAAATAACCAAAGAACGTCGTCCCGATATGTTCCAAAAATATGAAGAAAGTGTAAAGTTGAACAAGAAATGAATTTTGATACTTTATTGTATTAAAACTTTTCTGCCAAATTGCCTATAAAAATCGGTGGAAATTTGTTCATAGGTTATAAAATTAGTAATTATGAACAAAATCGGGCGGTATAACACGACGTGACTTAATTCAAATAGCAGAAAATTGTTCCAACAGCATGAATTATAACAAATTTCCGTTGACTATCGCAGAATTCGGGGGTATAATAATATCGTAAAAGAGATTAGACGCACATGGGTGCTTACACGGCAGGCACGCTGAACGCGCCGCCGTAGAAATGAGTTAGGAGAGAGAATTATGTACGTTAAAGATGTAATGGTTCAGAATCAGGTCGGTCTTCATGCACGTCCTGCAACATTCTTCATCCAGAAGGCAAACGAATTCAAGTCCTCTATCTGGATCGAGAAGGAAGAGAGAAGAGTAAATGCTAAGTCTCTGCTCGGTATTCTTTCCCTCGGTATCGTAGGCGGTACTCAGATCAGAATTATCGCTGACGGCGCTGATGAAGAGGCTGCTGTTGAAGGTCTTATCGAGCTTGTTGAGAGCGGCTTTGCTGAGGAAACAAGATAAGGAACTTTTTATTTATAGCTATGCCTGCGCTTCCGACTTTTGTTGGAAGCGCCTTTGTTTTTTTAGTGAAAAGTTAATAATTTATAGTATAGTAAATTTACTGCACACTTTTCACTACACACTATTCACTCTTCACTATTCACTTTTTACAATTTTATGTTCCTTGTAAAAGTTTTTTTATGAAATGGGATACAAATTAATAAAATGTTCACACAATTTGAAATGAAATGTGGTAGAATATAATGTGTATCGGGGAAATATTGTTTTTGACGGCTTTTTACGCTGCTTTTACCGCTTTATACGGCAGTATCGGCGCTTTTGTCATCTCCCCCGCTAAAAACCAAATCACCGGAATACAGGTCGCAGCTTTATGCTGCAATAAATGAAAGGATGACCGTATATATGTCAAACAGATTGTTTCAGGGACTTATCCATCAGATGAGAGATACAATGGACTGCGTTATCGGCGTTGTTGACTCCACCGCCACAATTATTGCGTGCAGCGAGCTGTCCAAGATCGGTACTACCAATGAATTCGTATCCCTCGATCTGAGCGATTCCCATGACATTTTTGTGCGCGACGGTTATACATACAAGCCGTTCGGCTCCCATATCAAGCCGGATTACGCTGTCTTTGTGGAGGGCGTTGACGATAATGCCGCTAAGTATGCAAGCATTATGGCTATAACCCTTTCCTCCATCAAGCAGTATTACGATGAAAAGTACGACCGCAGCAACTTTATCAAGAATGTCGTTCTGGACAACGTTCTCCCCGGAGATATCGTTGTCAAGGCGCGTGAGCTGCATTTTAACAACGACATCAGCCGCGTCGTTCTGCTGGTAAGAATAATCTCCTCCAACGACGTTTCCGCTTTCGATGTTATACAGAACCTGTTCCCCGACAAGACCAAGGATTTTGTGCTTAATATCACCGAGTCCGATATCGTGCTTGTCAAGGAAGTCAAGAACAACATTGAGTCCAAGGACCTTGAAAAGCTGGCTCGCTCCATCTCCGACACGCTCTCCAGCGAGTTCTATACAAGAGTAAACGTTGGTATCGGTACGGTCGTTGTGGGCGTCAAGGATCTTGCACGCTCCTTCAAGGAGGCTCAGATCGCTCTGGAGGTCGGCAAGGTATTCGATACGGACAAGGTCATCGTTTCTTACGACAATCTTGGTATCGCAAGACTTATCTACCATCTCCCCACGACCCTCTGCGAGACATTCCTGCAAGAGGTATTCAAGAAAGGCTCTATCGAGTCACTTGACCACGAAACTCTGTTTACTATCCAGCGCTTCTTTGAGAACAACCTTAATGTTTCCGAGACATCAAGAAAGCTGTTCGTACACAGAAACACTCTTGTTTACAGACTTGAAAAGATAAAGAAGCTGACAGGTCTTGACCTGAGAGAATTTGACCACGCTATCATATTCAAGATCGCGCTTATGGTAAAGAAATATCTCTCGGCAAATCCCGTAAAGTTCTGACGGGCTTCTGCGCACGTCTGCTCTGCTGCGCTGCGTAAAACGGCGGCGGTCTATACAGACCGGTGTAACAACGGCTTGTGTCATTGTTAAATGACGCGGCGTTTCCACTTATTGAAAGTGCATATGATTTCAGGGGGCAGAGAAAATTTTTCTGCCCCTTTATATTTTTGATTGGCGGTGTAAATTTTTGGTTGAACTAAAAAATGTTTCGGTTACATATTCAAACGGTACGGACGCTCTGCACAATGTCAGCCTGAGAGTCAATGACGGCGAATTTGCGTTTATCGTCGGCGGCTCGGGCGCAGGCAAGAGCACCCTTATAAAGCTGCTGCTGAAAGAGATCACTCCCAACTCAGGCAGGATACTGGTAAACGGCTTTAATCTTAACAAGCTGCGCCGCGGAAAGGTACACAAGCTCCGCAGGACTATCGGCTTTGTATTTCAGGATTTCAAGCTTATCGACTCCATGAACGTGTACGATAACGTGGCGTTCGTGCTCAGAAGCATTGACGCGCCCGTAAAATATATCAGGAAGCGCGTACCCTATGTGCTCAATCTGCTGGAGCTGGCGGACAAGGCGAAGTTCCGTCCCAGCGAGCTTTCGGGCGGCGAGCAGCAGAGAGTCGCTATCGCCCGCGCGCTGGTAAACGACCCTCAGCTCATCATTGCGGACGAGCCTACGGGCAACCTTGACCCTGCTCACAAGCGTGAGACTGTGGAGCTGCTCCAGAAGGTCAACGACTGCGGCACTACGGTGCTTATGGTCACACATGAGCACGAGCTGGTAAAAAGCTTCGGCGGCAGAGTTATAACGCTCCAGAACGGAAACGTTGTTTTTGATGATTATATCTGATTTCGGAAAGGGCATATCAAATGAAATTAAGCAGTATGAATTACCTGTTCGGACAGGGTATAAAAAATATATGGACAAACCGCATAATGTCCTTTGCTTCCTTTTGTATTCTTATGGTATCGCTCCTGCTTATCGGCATGACCATGCTTTTTGTGGCGAATATCAACGCCATTGTGGGCAGCGTGGAAAACAAAAACGAGGTCATTATCTTCCTCAACGACGATATCACCGATGATAATATCGAGCAGATGGGCGTTAAGCTGAGAAATATGGACAATATATCCGAGGTGGTATTCTATTCCAAGGAGGAAGCCTTTGACGAGATAAAGGCGGGAATGGAAAACTCCGAGGAGCTTTTCCAATATGTGGGTGACGAAAGTCCCCTTCCCGACTCCTACCGCGTCAGGGTAAAGGATATTGAGGAAATGAGCACCACCCTTATGTCCATCAACAAGCTTGAGGGCATATACAAGATAAAGGCGCCCAACGATTTTGTCAATATACTGACGGAGCTGAAATCCTTTATATCTCTGCTGTCAATGGTGGTGCTGGGTGCGCTGGTCATTGTATGTCTGGTCATTATATCCAACGCGTCACGCGCCAGCGTGGAGATGCGCAAGCGCGAGATAGCCATTATGCGTCTGGTGGGCGCGACCCGCTCCTTTATAAAGATACCCTTTTTCGTGGAGGGCATGGTGCTGGGCATACTGGCAGGTGCGGCGGCGGCAGGCATTACGCTTTTCGCTTACTCCAAGCTTAGCCTTACCCTTATGCAGGATACCACCCTTTGGACTGCCATGGGTATCACGGGACTTATCCCCTTTAAGACCATAATGTGGAAGGTAATTATCGGCTACATCGCTGCGGGAGCGGCTGTCAGCGCCGTGGGCACGGTAATGAGCACAAGCAAGTATGTAAAAATATGACCCTGCGGAAAGGAATTACATATGGCAAAAAACAGTATTGTAAATAAGATAACCGCCGCCTGCATATCGGCGGCTCTATGCGCGGGATTTTTATTCACGGGCAGCGCGGTCATTACTCCGCTGGCGGACACTCAGTCCGACCTTGAAGCAAAGCAGGCGGAGCTTGCGCAGAAGCGCAAGGACGTGGAGGCGCTTCTTGCACAATATGAGGGCGACGCCGACGAGACCGAGAAATATCTTGAAGAGTACGACAACAAAATGCACCTCCAGGAAGAGCAGATCGCCAATATCGAGGAGCAGATACAGATCTGTCAGGAGGAAATAGACTCCATCAATGCCGAGATCGAGGAAAGACAGTCGGAAATAGACGAGGGCGTGGAGCTTTTCCGCCAACGTCTGCGCGCCATTTATATTGCAGGCAACGACAGCTACGCATCCGTTCTGACGGGCGCAACGGACTTTTACGACGTTCTTGCGCGCATGGAGCTTATGCAGCGCGTTTCCCGGCATGATAACGATATGATAGAGGACCTTAACTCCAAGATAGCCGCCCTCAACGCCGAAAAGGAAGAAGCGGCGGCAAAGGAAGTACAGCTTGCTCAGAAAAAGGCAGAAGAGGAGGCTTTGTACGACGAACTGCGCGAAACATACGAAAATCACGCCGAGACCAAGGCTATGCAGGAAAAAATGATAGCCGATTACAGCCAGCGCTTCGACGAGATAGTCGCAGATCAGGCGCAGGTCGAGCAGGAGCTTCAGGAAGAGATACGCCGCAAGCAGGAAGAAGCCGAGCGCAAGCGTAAGGAAGAAGAGGAACGCAAGCGTCTGGAAGAGGAAGAACGCAAAAAGCAGGCGGAAGCCAACGGCGAGACCTACGTCGAGCAGGACGTAAGTTCCTTTACTTCATACAGCGAAACAGGCTTTATCTGGCCTGTGCCTACAGTGCGGAACGTTTCCGACGGCTACGGCAATCGATATATTCAGGAAGAAGACAGCTACGATTTCCACAAGGGTATTGATATCACCAAGCCCGGCTGCTACGGCGAGCCTATCGTTGCTTCTGCCGCAGGTGAGGTCATCATCGCAGGCGACACGGGCAACGGCTACGGCTACCATGTCGTTATCGACCACGGCAACTCCATATCCACGCTGTACGGTCACTGCTCCAGCCTTGCTGTAAAGGTGGGAGATATCGTGGATCAGGGTCAGGTCATCGGTTATATCGGCTCTACCGGCTACGCTTACGGCAACCACTGCCACTTTGAAGTGCGTATAAACGGTCAGCACACAGACCCCAATAATTATGTAAATATCAACAACTGATATACGGGCGGAGCGCTGCTCCGCTCATGTATATTATCGGAAAGGAGTACGTTTTTCCGCAGAAATAATACGGGAAAGCGGCAATACAAATGAACAAAAAGATACCTCTCGGCATTGCCATAGGCTTAATGGCGCTTGCCGCCGCGGCTACGTTTATAATCACATACAACTACTCCATGAAGGTCTTCAACGCCACGGTAAAAAGCGTATCGGAAAAAGAGGGCGTTTACACCAAGCTTTCGGAGATGGACAAGTACGTCCGCGAGAATTTCGTCGGGGATATTGACGAAAATATGCTCACCGACAGCATTATGGAGGGCTACGTCAAGGGTCTGAACGACCCCTACGCCGAATATTACACCGCTTCGGAATACGCCGAGCTCACGCGCCGCGACGAGGGCGTTACCGTGGGTCTGGGCTTTACATGGGACAAGGAGGAAAGCGGCTATATAAAGATAATCTCCGTGACGGAGGGCTCTTCCGCCGACAACGCGGGACTGTCCTCGGGTGATATCATCACCGCCGTAAACAACACCGACGTTATTGCCTACGAAAACGGCTATGATGAAGCCACGGCGCTGCTCAACTGCGCCGAGGGCACAAAGGTAAAGTTGCATATAAAGCGCACCAACGCCGAGGGTCTGACGGAGTTTTTCTCCGTTGACGTTGTCTCCGAAAAGACGGAGATAGTTTCGGTAACGGGCAGGCTCATCGACAACACCGCCTACATAAAAATATCCGCCTTTAACGAAAAGACTGCCGAGCAGTTCAGGAATGTGCTCAACGGTCTTATCGAGCAGGGCGCGGAGGCGCTCATCTTCGACGTGCGCAATAACCCAGGCGGGCTGGTGGATTCTCTGGGCGAGACCCTTGACTGCATCATCGGCGACAAGGACGTTGTAACGGCTTACTTCTCCGACAAGGAAGAAGTGGTGGTGCACACCACCGAGGCGGAGAAGATAGTCATGCCAATGACGGTCATCGTCAACGGCGGCACTGCCTCCAGCGCGGAGCTTTTCGCTTTCGCTCTGCGTGATGAATGTAATGCGCAGATAGTAGGCTCCTCCAGCTACGGCAAGGGCGTTATGCAGTATACCCACAAGCTGACGGGCGGCGCTGCTGTACGCATTACCGTCGCAACGCTCCGAACCGCAAACAGCGGCGATTACAATGGCGTTGGCATCAAGCCCAACTTCGACGTTGCTCTCCCTGCGGAGGTAGACCTGTCCGTCCTCACAGAGGAGGAGCAGCTCCAACAGGATACTCAGCTTATCAAGGCTATCGAGGTCGTTCAGACCATCAAGTAATTTTGGAGGAAAGCTATGTTTGAGGAAGTCGGTATTTTTTACGGCATATTCATTATAATGATGTACGTTATCGTGCTGATGGATTCGGTATCCATTTTCATGGTATTCAAAAAGGGTCAAGCAAGCATAACCGAATACTGCACCTACGGTATAAAATATCCCAAGGTCATAGTGGGTCTGCTTTTTGCCGTGCTTGTCACCGTTATTATCCTGATGCAGGAATTTACGCTTTTTGTATTGCTGATACAGCTTCTGCTGGCGATACTCCTGTTCGTTGTGGAGGGACTGTGCCTTATACTTAAAATAAAATTCGGGGGCAAAGGATAATGCTGTTTTTCGGCAAGAAAAAGCGTCCGTTCAGGGAGTCGGCGGAGCTTCTGACGGAGGTCGGATTTTCCGCGGAATATATTGAAAAGCTGCGTGCCGAGCTTGCCGAGGCAAAGAAGCCCGCGGACATAGCGATGGGTAAAAATTATCTCATCAACGCCCTTATAATCACGGGCAGTCTGACGGAGGCTTACCATATATTTTTGCAGCTTGAACAGGACGATATGCTGAAAAAGCTTGACAAGTCCTTGCAGCCCAACCTGCTCCACAACGTTATATTCAGCCTGTTCGCGCGGGATAAATTCAAGGAGGCGGAGCGGCTGTACAAGGAGTACAACGATATTGTGCTGCACGAACACACCGACACAATGAAGCGCACCCTTGCCATACACGAATGTATCAGCGAACGTTACGAAAACGCCGTGACCATACTTGCAAAGCTGCTTGACAGCAGCTGCCGCTTTCTGGATTTTTGCCTTGTAAAAACGGCGCTGAAGCTGGATATGTTTGAGCGTGCGGCGGAGCTTTCGGGCAATTTTGACAGCTACCGCGGCGAGCTGGGCGATGAGGCGAAAAAGCTGAAAACTAAGATATTCCAAGGTCTTTCGCCTAAGAAAAAGACCGCGGCTATAAAGAATAAGCGGAAAAAATAATGTTATAATTGCGGGAGACCCTGATGAACACGCCAATATACGATTTTGTACATAAATACGCCCAAAGCGGCGCTGTACGCGCCCATATGCCTGGACACAAGGGCATTGTACGCGGGGACGCTGTTTCCGCCGTTTACCCCTACGACATCACCGAGATAAAGGGTGCGGACGCGCTTTTCGAGGCAGACGGCATTATTGCCGAAAGCGAGAAAAACGCCGCCTCACTTTTCGGCACGGACGGCACGTTTTACTCCGCAGGAGGCTCTACCCTATGCATACAGGCTATGCTGGCGGCGGTATGCCGTCCCGGAGACAGGATATGCGCGGCGCGGAACTCTCACAAGGCGCTGCTGAACTCCTGCATACTGCTCGGTCTGGACGTGGACTGGATATACCCCGAGTTTCAGAGTGGCTCGGTCATCGGCGGCAGGATAACCCCAAAGGGCGTTGAGGACGTGCTGAAAAGGTCGGATAAGCCCAAGTGCGTTTACATCACCTCACCCGATTATCTCGGAAATATGGCGGATATAAAGGGCATTGCGCAGGTCTGCCGCAGGTATGATATACCGCTGCTTGTTGACAATGCACACGGCGCGCACCTTGCGTTCCTTGATGAAAATATACACCCCATCGCTCTCGGCGCGGATATGTGCTGCGACTCCGCACACAAGACCCTGCCCGTACTGACGGGAGGGGCATATCTGCACACGGCTTCACATAAATATACGGTAAAAATCAAGGAGGTCATGTCGCTGTTCGGCAGCTCAAGCCCCTCCTATCTTATTTTGCAGTCCCTTGACCTTTGCAACAGGTATCTTGCGGAGGATTTTCGCGGAGACCTGCGTGATACGGTACACAATGTACAGCGGCTGAAAGAGCGTTTGAGCGCGGGATACAATATCTGCGGCAGCGAGCCTTTGAAGCTGACAATATACGCGCCCGATTCGGGACGAAGCGGCTATGACCTCGGGGACTGTCTGCGGCAGCGGGGCGTCGAGCCCGAATACTGCGACGGCACTCATGTTATGCTCATGTTCTCCGCCGCAACTCCCGCGGAAGATTACGAAAGAACGGCGGCGGCTTTTGAGTCCATACCTGCTCCTAAGATAAGGACAGAGCCGCCCGCATTTGATATTATACCGCTGCAAAGGGCAATGTCTCCCCGCAAGGCGTATTTTGCGCCTTGGGAGCGTATACCCTCCGATAAATGCGAGGGCAGGATATGCGCACGGGCAAGCACCGTTTGTCCGCCATGCGTTCCCGTGGCGGCAGGCGGAGAAATTTTTGACCAAAATTCTATAAAAATTTTAAAAATGTATAGCATTCCCGAAGTAAATGTGGTAAAATAAATGTATATATATTTAAGGAGGGTGCATTTCACCCGAAATGCGGATACAATATGAAGCTTATTTTCGCAATTATAAACAACGACGACAGTCACGGTGTTTCGTCGGAGCTGACAAAGGGCGGCTTTTCCGTTACAAAGCTTGCCTCCACGGGCGGCTTCCTTATGTCGGGCAACACCACATTTCTCATCTGCGCCGAGGACAGCATGGTGGACGAGATAATCGAAATTATCCGTCAGCGCTCCAGACGGCGCAAGCAGTATGTCAACAACGTTAACGCAGGCATTATGGAAATGCAGTCCGCCGCGTTTCCTCCCGAGGTCACCGTGGGCGGCGCAACGGTGTTCGTGACGGATATCGAACGGTTTGAAAAGCTATGATATTATATTCAAAGGATAATGTTGTATCGGCGGTCACCGCCATGAAAAAAAGCGGCAGGTTTGCTCACGGGTTTCTCCTGACGGGTGAGCGCGGCGTGGGCAAGAAGCTGACAGCGGACTATATCGCAAGGACGCTGCTCTGCGATAACTGCATTGACGGCGTACCCTGCGGAAATTGCAGACATTGCCGCCGCATATCGGAAAATATGCACCCCGACGTTATACGTCCCGAGCGAAGCGGCATAAAGCAGATATACACCCGCGATACCATACGCGCAGTCTGCGCCGACGCTATCATCGCGCCCAACGACTGCGATGCCAAGGTATACATTTTCGAGGACTGCGAAAACATCGAGGAGACTACCCAGAATTTAATGCTGAAGCTTATCGAGGAGCCTCCCGACACGGTATACTTTATCTTCACCGCCGCAGATAAGAGCTTTTTCCTGCCCACCATACTGTCCCGTGTTATCACGTTCGGCATTGCCGAGCCCACGGAGGAAGAGTGCCGCGCGGTACTGCGTGATATGGGTGAATACGGCGAGGAGGATATCTCCGCCGCCATAGAAGCGTATCACGGCAATATCGGCAGGTGCATGGAATTTCTTGCGGGTGGTGACGCCGCCGAGGAGGCTCGTCTCTGCCGCGGTATTATCGACGGTATGATATCAGGCAGCGAATATGCCATAAACAAGGCTGTTTTTGCCGTGGGCGAAAAGCGCGACAGGATAAAGGCTGTGCTTACGCTGACGGACAAGGTCATACGCGACGTTTGTATCATACGTCTGGAGGGCGCGGAAAACGCGCGGCTTATCGGATGCTGCCGCGAGGGCGCTTTCCGTCTTGCGGAGACCCTATCTTTCCGCCGCGCGCAGGCTATTCACGAAAATCTATGCAGGACTATCGGTTACTGCAATTCCAATGTGAACGCTCCCGTTGCCGCCGCAGCTTTAAGCGGTGCTTTATCGGGCTGACGGAACATCTGAAAGGAGGATATTTTCCTTAGAGGAAAATTATTTTGATATGACCGAAATTATCGGAGTGCGCTTCAAAAGCGCAGGCAAGGTATACTATTTCTCGCCTGCGGGAAAGAAGCTGGACGAGGGTACTCTCGTCATTGTGGAGACCGCCCGCGGCGTTGAATGCGGCGAGGTGGCTATGGTGAACCGCATGGTGGAGGACAGCAGGATAACCGCTCCGCTGAAATCCATTATCCGCGTTGCCAACGAGCAGGATATGAAAATTCTGGAGCAGAACAAGGCAAAGGAGCAGAACGCGTTCAAGATATGTCAGGAGAAAATTCTGGCACACAAGCTTGATATGAAGCTGGTGGACGTGGAGTGTACCTTTGACAACAACAAGCTGCTGTTTTACTTCACCGCCGAGACCCGTGTGGACTTCCGCGACCTTGTAAAAGACCTTGCGTCGGTGTTCCGCACGCGCATCGAGCTGCGCCAGATAGGCGTGCGCGACGAGGCAAAGATACTGGGCGGACTGGGCATCTGCGGACGTCCGTTCTGCTGCAAGAGCTTCCTCGGTGAGTTCCAGCCCGTATCCATCAAAATGGCAAAGGAACAGGGACTGTCCCTTAACCCCACAAAAATATCGGGCACCTGCGGACGTCTTATGTGCTGTCTGAAATACGAGCAGGACTGCTATGAGGAGCTGCTGAAAACCACGCCCAAAACAGGCGCTTATGTCAGCACGGAGAAATTCAAGGGATATGTTGAGGAAGTCAATCTTATCACGGGCAAGCTGAAAGTCAAGCCCGAAAAGTCCGACGACCCCGCCGTTGTATTCGACAAGTCCGAGGTAA
>JBJEQM010000012.1:0-3043 GCA_051881755.1 Oscillospiraceae bacterium | reverse complement strand
GATATTGATAAAAATTACTACTACCCCGATACCGAACACCTTGAAAGCTCGCAGAAGTATACCGAAGCTGTCTGGAAGCAGATATCCGAACGCTTTGCCGACTATGACGACAAGCTTATTTTCGAGGGTATCAACGAGCCCCGTCTCAAGGACACTGGACTTGAATGGACTGTCAGCCCCAACAGCGAAAAAGGCGCCGACTCTATAGAATGTATCAACAAGCTTAACCAGACCTTTGTTGATACCGTCCGCGCAACAGGCGGAAACAACGCCGAGCGTTACCTTATGGTGCCCGGCTACGCGGCTGCTGCCGACGGAGCGCTCACCGACCTGTTCAGACTGCCCGAGGATACTGCGGACAACAAGATAATCGTGTCCGTTCACGCATACACGCCCTATAATTTTGCCTTGCAGGAGGTCGGCGGCGGCGGTTCCACCGAGGAGTGGAGCATGGATAACCCCGGCGACACCTCCCCTATCACCAATTTCATGGACGGTCTGTATGATAAATTCATCAGCAAGGGCACGCCCGTAGTCATCGGCGAGTTCGGCGCGCGCAACAAAAAGGAAAATCTTCAGGCGAGAGTTGACTTTGCGGCATACTATGTCGCCGCCGCCCGCGACAGGGGCATCACCTGCTGCTGGTGGGACAACAACTCATTCTTCGGTCAGGGCGAAAACTTCGGTCTCTTCGACAGAAGCGGCTATAAGTGGCGGTACGGCGACATCGTCATCGCTATGACGGAATACGCGGAATAATACAAAAAATCGGGCTGCACGGTCATACCGCGCAGCCCTTTTCTCAGTTATGCTTTATCAGCCGTGAAAACAGATCAGCAGCCACATACGCAGTTGTTGCTGTTGTTGTCACAATCATGGTCGTGATTGCAGCAGCAGAAGAAGATGATAATGAGGAGGATAATGATCCAGCAGCAGTTATTTCCGTTACCAAAGTTGAATCCACACATAATAAATAGCTCCTTTATAAATTAGATTGATGTATTGAAAGCCGCGGACTGTTTTAAGGCGGCTGCCTCTCATTCCCTTTCTTGCGGCCTTTCATAGTTCATATTATGTAGATGCGGGCGGTTTGCTACAAAATATTTTTATTTTTTTCAAAAAACCCTTGACAAGCCCCGATTTGTGTGCTATATTATTTTCATAAACCGATGAGCAAGAGTAGTAGGTCAGTCAATACGTCTCAGAGAGCCGCGCAGGGTGGAAAGCGGTACGGATACGAAGCCGAATGGACTTGTGAGGGCAATCCCAAAGGATATACCGAGTAGGTGCGACGTTTGTACACGTTACAGTACGGATATGTGTCAGCATATCGCGAGTGCGTCTGCTTTGCAGATGAATATGGGTGGTACCGCAGGATCACGTCTTGTCCCATTGTTCGTGGGGACAGGGCTTTTTTTATTGTATTTGTACGGCTTCTGCCGTATAATATAAAGTTTCGGGTGCGCCGGCAAAACCCGAATAATGTAATAACTATACTTATTATTAAGGAGAAGATATTATGAAACTGAAAAAAGTATTAGCTGCTGCAATTGCAGCTACAATGGCTCTTATGTGCGCAGGATGCTAAAATTCCGCCGATAACACAGGCGATTCCGCCGCTAAGGACAGCTACACCATCGGCGTTATCCAGTTCGGAAGCCACCCCTCCCTTGACAACTGCTATCAGGGTATCGAGGAGGGTCTCAAGGCAAGCGAATATGCCGACAAGATCACCATCGACCGTCAGGACGGCAACTTTGACTCCGCTACCTGCGATACTATCGCAAAGAATATGGCGTCCAAGAATTACGACCTTATCTTTGCTATCGCAACTCCTGCGGCAGTTTCCGCTTACGCAGCAACACAGAACTCCAACACACCCGTTATCTTCTGCGCTGTTTCCGACCCCGTTGCGGCAGGTCTTGTAACAAGCATGGACAGCGGCACAAAGAACTGCGTCGGCACCTCCGACGTTCTCGACCTTGACGCTCAGCTTGCTCTCATTCAGGCTATGCAGCCCGATGTAAAGACCATCGGCGTGCTTTATACAACAAGCGAGGCTAACTCCGTTTCCCAGCTTGCAACTCTCAACGAGCTTGCCGACGCTGCCGGAATCAAGATCGAAGCTCAGGGCGTACAGAACGCTGCGGATATCCCTCAGGCAGCTGCAACTCTTGCTTCCAAGGTAGACTGCATCAACAACTTCACCGATAACAACGTTGTAAGCAACCTGTCCGTACTTCTTGAAAAAGCAAACGCTGCGGGCGTTCCCGTTTACGGCTCCGAGGTTGAACAGGTAAACAACGGCTGTATCGCTTCTATAAGCATCGACTATGTAACTCTCGGCAGAAAGACCGCCGAAATGGGTATTGATGTGCTGAACGGCGCTAATCCCGAGGAAATGGCTGTAGGTACAATCTCCGAGGGTACACCCGTTGTAAACACAGACGTTATGGCAAGCTTCGGCATTGAGCTTCCCGAGGCATACGCTAACGCCGAAAAGGTTACAACAGCGGCTGCCGAATAAATTATACAATATATTTTATATTGACGAGGGCGGATATTTCTATCCGCCCCCAAGTCGTATTTAAATTTGAAAGGTTTTTATCATGAGTATTCTGCTTAACGTACTTATAGTTACGCTGGAAGAGGGTCTGATGTACGCTCTGCTGGCGCTTGGAGTGTATATCACCTATAGTATACTGGATTTCCCCGACCTGTCCGTGGACGGCACGTTCCCTATGGGCGCTATCCTGACGGGTATACTTATAATGAACGGGGTCAATCCATGGCTCTGCCTGATAATCACCTTTGCCGCAGGCATGGCTGCGGGCGCGGTGACGGGTCTGCTGCACGTTAAGCTGAAAATACGTCCCCTGCTCTGCGGTATACTTATTTATACTGCAATGCTGTCCATCAACCTTGTGCTGCTTTACAAGGGCACAGGCGGAAAGGCTATCGCAACATTTTTCAACAATGATACTATCTTCAATACATTTTTCAGCGCACTTATTCCCGAAAATATCGGCGGATTTTATCTGCG
>JBJEQM010000011.1:0-3049 GCA_051881755.1 Oscillospiraceae bacterium | reverse complement strand
CGATCTATTCGTCCTTGTATTCGTCATCGCTGAAATCGTAGTCCGCAAGGAGGGTGAGGACACTCTGGCAGGTAGCCGTGCCCTTGTACTCGCTGTCACGCAGCACCATGCCGAACTCCGCAACGCCTGCCGCAAAGGCAAGATTTTCCGTTATCTGCTCGGAGTAAACGTCCTCGGTGACGGGATATTCGCACAGCTTGCTCTCACCGCCGTCGGGCTCCTTGTAGCGTACAGCAACGGTCAGCAGCTCGCCGTTTTCAATACCCGCGCTTTCTTCGCTGTATTTCAGGTCGGAGGAGGCAAGCTCGGTATCGCTGTCGGCGGTGATTATCTCGTAAAGCGCCGTCACGCTGTGACCTGCGCCCATCTCGCCTGCGTCCTTTGTATCGTCGATGAAGTCCTCGTCCGCAAGAGCGCGGTTTTCGTAGCCCACAAGACGGTAGCCCTTGATGTACGCGGGATTGAACTCCACCTGTATCTTAACGTCCTTTGCAACGGTGTACAGCGTGCCGCCCATCTCCTTGGAAAGCACCTTTTTTGCTTCCAACTCGCTGTCGATGTAGGAGTAATTGCCGTTGCCGTTGTCCGCAAGAGCCTCCATTTTGTTATCCTTTATATTGCCCGTGCCGAAGCCCAGCACCGACAGATATACGCCCGTCTCACGCTTTTTCTCCACAAGAGCGGTAAGGTCGGCTTCGCTGGATATGCCCACGTTAAGGTCGCCGTCGGTCGCAAGGATTATCCTGTTGTTGCCGCCGTCAATATAATTTTTTTCCGCAATATCATATGCGGTGTTTATGCCTGCCGCGCCTGCGGTGGAGCCGCCTGCTTCAAGGCTGTTTATGGCATTAAGTATCTTCTTTTTCTGACTGCCGTCCGCGCCCTCGATAACTACCTCGTCCGAGCCTGCATATGTTACAATGGATATTCTGTCCCGCTCGTCAAGCTGGTCTGTCAGGATAGAAAAAGACTTCTGCACCAGCGGCAGCTTGTCGTCGTCATACATTGAGCCGCTGACGTCGATAAGGAACACTAAATTCATGGGCGCGCGTGTTTCCATATCGAAATCCTCCGCCTGCATACCCACAAGCAGCAGCTTTGTATCCTTATTCCAAGGGCAGTCGGACATTTCCGTTGTCACGGAGAAAGGCTCCTCGCCCGTGGGCTGAGGGTAGTCATAGTCGAAATAGTTTATCATTTCCTCAATGCGGATAGCATCGGGAACAATATCCCAGCCGTCGGTTATCATGCGGCGCAGATTGGTATACGACGCGGTATCAACATCAATGGAGAATGTAGACAGGGGATTTGCGGCAACGCTCTCAAAGCCGTTTTCCTTTATGGCGTTATACTCCTCGGTGTTGAACTGCTCCGAGGGGAACTCGTCATAATATCCGCCTTTATAATCCTCCGCAGCCATAGCGTCATCTGCAAAGCTGTTCTGCATTACAGCGCCTGTTTCCGCCATAGCATTATCGTATGATGGCGCAGAGCCACAGCCCGTAAAAATACCCGCGGTCAATATAGCCGCCGTAAAAATGCTTGTAAGCTTTATCTTGTTCATTGTCATAATATCAAGTCCTTTCAAATTAACCTGTACGCAAGGTCTCCCACTTCTCTATCATAGCGGACAGGTCTTTGGTATAGGAGAATTTCATGCGGTCGTAGAAGAAATCGTCCACCTTGTCCTGGGGATATAAAATGCTTTCGGAGGTATCGTTGTCAAGGGTGGTCCAACCGTTGTAATACACCATGCCGCCGTCGTTGGTGACTTCTATCTGAGGTACGCTGTCGTTGACGGTGCGGTATTCGCCGTCCACGCTTTTCACGGGGATAATGTACTCTGCGCCCTGCTTCATTGTATGCTGTGAACGGCTTGCAACGGTTATTGTGCCGTCGGCTTCTCCGCCGTATACATTGACCGCGGAAAGCTCGTAGTAAACGCAGCCGCTGTCCGCGTAAACACGATTTACGATGCCGTCGATTATCTGCTCGGTATCAATCAGGACGTCCTCCTCAACGAAGTATTCTCCGCCGAAAGGCTCTCCGCTGACGGGATAATATCCTCCGCCATGCACAATATCAAGGTCCTCATACCGAAGTATGCCGCCGTTATCCTCCGTCTGTACAGCATTTTCCGCCGCATCTGCATTATCCATGTACATGGGGCTTTCGTCTGCCGCAATTCCTGCATTGTTCGTTGCAGCCATATCCGACTTAACGGAGACCATATGTATCGCTGAGGGCACCGCCACCGCCATCACAATACACGCCGCCGCGCAGGCGAGAACTTTTTTAAGGGTGATGAAAGCCCGTCTGCTCTGCGGCTTTGTATCCTGCTTCTTGTCGCTTATGCCCTCCTCGATCCTCTGCCAGAGCGCTTCCATATCGGGGGCGGAGGCGTTCATTTCGTCGGTATAAAGCTTTTTCAGCTTATCTTCATTCATCGCTCCGCACCTCCTTTAAGCAGCGTTCCAGTTTTTTCAATGCGGCGCGGTATTTCCACGATACCGTGCCAAGGGGCTTGCCCAGCGTTTTTGCAATATCCTCAAAGGTAAGGTCTGCAAAAAGCTTCATATTGACTATCTCCCGTTCGCTCGTGCTGAGCCTGTCCAGAGCCTCGCGGACGGTCATGTCACCGATAACGGTATTTTCCGCGTCGGTGGTATCGGCAATATCGTGAGGAGTCTCTTCGCCGTCATCGTCCAAGGACAGCACCTCTCTGCCGTTCCTGCGGAGATTATCCACGGCACAATTCCGTGCCGCCGCGACGAGCCAGCGCTTATGCCCGCCGCCGAATTTATATGTATCCGCAAGCTTTTCCCATAGCTTGATAAAGAAATCCGATGTAATGTCCTCCGCGTCGTGGGGATTACCCGCAACCGAGAGCGCCGCAGAATATATCATTCTGCCGTATTCATCGTAAATTTCCCTCAAGCCCTGTCTGTCGCCCTGCTTTATCAGCAATATCAGGCGCTCAAACCGACTTTCGGTCATACCGTCATCACCCCTTATACTTAATATACGTTTGGGAAGCGTTATTTTTATG
>JBJEQM010000010.1:0-3057 GCA_051881755.1 Oscillospiraceae bacterium | reverse complement strand
GTTGCGATTTACCTCCTTTGCGGCAAGGAAAGATTTCTCGCCCAGCTCCGCAAGCTTGTATGCGCAATTTTCCCCAAGGACGCCGCAGGCAGCATATTCAACGTTGCCTCCCACACCAACAAGACCCTCAGCGGCTTTATATCCGGCAAGATTATCGACTCCTTTATTATCGGCGTTATAACCTTTATCTCCATGACCATTATGAATATGGATTTCGTCGCACTCATCAGCGTTGTTATCGGCGTTACAAACATTATCCCGTTCTTCGGTCCATTTATCGGTGCGATACCATGTGCGTTCCTGCTGTTGGTAGCCGCTCCCAAGCAGGTGATCCCGTTCGTTATTTTCATCATTATCCTGCAGCAGTTTGACGGAAATATCCTCGGACCTAAGATACTGGGAGATTCTACGGGACTTTCTTCATTCTGGGTAATGTTCGCCATTTTCCTCGGCGGAGGTCTGTTCGGATTTGCGGGAATGCTTTTGGGTGTTCCGGTTTTTGCGGTGATATACTCCCTTGTAAGTGAGTTTATCGACTTCCTGCTAAGCAAAAAGGGAGCCTCCACCAACACCGACGATTATCTTCCCGTTTCCGAGGAAGAAACTCCGCCCGAAAAGAGCGAATTTAAGATCAAGTATTTTGAAAAGGCACGCAAGAAAAATACGGAAGAAACCGATGATGCGACGTCGGAAAATGCAGCGGAAGATAATAATGATAAGTAACGGAGAATACACATGGCATCAAGCAAGGAATATCTTGATTTTATACTTGAGCAGCTGACAGGTCTGGAGGACATAACCCATCGTTCCATGATGGGAGAATACATTATATATTATAAAGGCAGGATAGCTGCATATATATGCGACGACAGATTTCTTGTAAAGCCTGTGGAAGCGGCGAAAAGATATATGCCCTCGGCGCATATGGAGCTGCCCTATGAGGGCGCAAAGGAAATGCTGCTTGTGGATAATGTGGACAGCAAAGAATATCTCACAGGCTTGTTTGAAGCCATATACGACGAGCTTCCCGTTCCCAAGCCGCGCAAGAAAAAATCACAGAGCAAATAATACGAAACAAAATTATAACACATTCAACATTATAATATGGTATAATTACTTAAACTTACCCGTGAAAGGACGATAAAAATGATAAAAGATATTCAGGAGAAAATACTCCGTTTGAAAAAGGAGCAGGGCGTTACTATCCTTGCCCACAGCTATATTGCCGAAGAGGTGCAGGAAATAGCCGATTATACAGGCGATTCCTTTAAGCTTTCCCAGCTGGCGCAGACCGATAAAAACGATACGCTGATACTTTGCGGCGTACATTTTATGGCAGAGACCTGCAAGCTGCTTTCTCCGCATAAAAAGGTCATTCTGTCCGCTCCCGGCGCAGGCTGCCCGATGGCTGAGCAGCTCTCTCCCGACGAGCTGGCGCAGCTGAAAGAAATGTATCCCGATTACACGGTTGTTGCATACATCAACACCACCGCCGCACTGAAAGAGCTCTGCGACGTATGCGTAACTTCAAGCTCCGCCGTTGAGATATGCAGCAAGCTTGAAAACGACAATATACTTTTTATCCCCGACTGCAACCTCGGCGCATTTGTAAAGGAAAAACTGCCCAACAAGAATATCAAGCTTATTCAGGGCGGCTGTCCCGTTCACGCCGCCGTAAGCGAAAAGGCTGTGCTTGACGCAAAAGCAGCGCACCCCGACGCGCTTGTTCTGGTACACCCCGAATGTCAGCCAAGCGTATGCGCTCACGCCGATTACATAGGCTCAACGTCGGGTATCGTGAATTTTGCAAAGCAGTCCGACGCAAAGGAATTTATCATCGGTACGGAGATATCCATTTCGGAGCATTTGCAGTATGTCTGTCCCGAGAAAAGCTTCTACCCTCTCACCAAGCACCTTATCTGCCCCAACATGAAAATGACTACCCTTATGGACGTTTACAACTGTCTTACAGGCAAGGGCGGACTTGTTATCGAGATGTCCGAGGAGCGCATCAAGCGCGCTTCCGTCTGCATTGACAGAATGCTTCAACTTGGCTGATAAATTCATAAAATATCTATTGCCGCTGTTTTGTGCAAAATTTACAAAAACAGCGGCTTTTATTTTTTGTTAAAGACATAAATAATTATAGACTTTTTGACAATATTGTTGTATAATATAAACATAAATATGCGTTGCGGTCGTATACAATATATGCATATTTTATCCGCAGTATGCAATTTGCGGACAAGCATTTTCCCCATTGAAAGCGAGGTTATTCCAATGAACGAACAGGAGATCAAGGAGCAGATATGCGATGTCTGCCATAAAATGTGGCAGCTTGGCTGGGTCGCCGCCAATGACGGCAATGTCTCCGTAAGACTTCCCGACGGCAATTTTTTTGCCACGCCGACAGGCATAAGCAAAAGCTTCATCACACCCGAAAAAATAGTTAAGATCAACGCAGATGGCGAGGTGCTGGAAGCGCAGGACGGTTATCGTCCATCTTCCGAGATAAAAATGCATCTGCGCTGCTACAAGGAGCGTCCCGATGTAGGCGGAGTTGTTCACGCTCACCCTCCCACAGCTACGGGCTATGCCGTTGCCAATAAGGCGCTGGACGGATACACCATGATAGAAGCCGTTATTGCAGTCGGCTCCGTTCCCGTTACGCCCTACGGTACGCCGTCTACATACGAAGTACCCGAGGCTATCGCACCCTATCTTCAGGAACATGACGTTATGCTCCTGCAAAACCACGGCGCTCTTACGGTAGGCGCTGACCTGCTTACTGCATACTACCGCATGGAAACTCTTGAGCTTTTCGCAAAAATTTCTCTTACCGCACATCTTCTCGGAGGCGAAAGAGAGATTTCAAGAGAAAACATCGACCGTCTGTGCAAAATGCGTGAAAACTACAAGGTAACCGGCAAGCACCCGGGATATAAAAAGTATCCCTACGGTGACAAGTAATTTGCGTACTGAAGCATAACCGTTAACTTTGAAAAAATTAAGTTTACAATAAAGGAAATATCCTTTAAATTATAAAAATATGGGCAT
>JBJEQM010000009.1:0-3065 GCA_051881755.1 Oscillospiraceae bacterium | reverse complement strand
ATGTATGTAACAGGCGTACAGAATATCCGTGACGTTATACTCTATCCCAGAACGGTTGGCAATGTAAGATAAGCATATCGTGCGAATACAGTATGAAAGGAATGTTGCTATGTCAAAAGGTTTATATCTTCCCGAGGGTTATAAGTCCTCACTTACGCTGAGAGAAACACAGCATGCCATCAAATATATCAAGGACGTGTTTCAGCAGGCACTTTCGTTTGCTCTGACCCTTGACAGAGTTTCCGCACCCCTTATCGTAAGAAAGGGCAGCGGTATCAATGATGACCTTAACGGCGTTGAACGCAAGGTAGATTTCGATATAAAGGAAATAGACGCAGAGGGCGAGGTAGTACAATCTCTTGCAAAGTGGAAGCGAATGGCTCTTTATCGCTACGGCTACCGTACAGGCGAGGGCATTTACACCGATATGAATGCTATCCGCAGAGATGATGATACCGACAACACTCACTCTATTTTTGTAGACCAGTGGGATTGGGAAAAGGTAATCACAAGAGAGCAGCGCACTGTGGAGTACCTTAAGGACGCTGTAAGGTCTATTGTTAAAGCTATTGCATATACAAAGAGAAAAGTAAGTCTGCGCTACCCTCAGCTTGATAAGAGCATCTGTGACGAGCCTTTCTTTATCACAACACAGGAGCTGGAGGATATGTACCCCGACAAAACTCCCAAGGAGCGTGAACGCCTTATCACCAAGGAGCACAAGACCGTGTTTATGATGCAGATAGGCTGCAAGCTGAAAAGCGGTATCCGTCATGACGGCAGAGCGCCCGACTATGATGACTGGTCACTTAACGGCGACCTGCTCCTCTGGAACGAAACTCTGGACAATGCGCTGGAGATTTCCTCCATGGGTATCCGTGTTGACGCCGATTCTCTTGACAGACAGCTTAAGGAGCTTAACGCCGAGGACAGAAAGCAGTATGATTATCACAAGATGATAGCAAACGACACTCTTCCTCTTACAATAGGCGGCGGCATCGGTCAGTCCAGACTTTGTATGCACCTGCTTGAAAAGGCTCATATCGGTGAGGTACAGTCCTCACTGTGGCCCGAGGAGATGTCTGCAAAATGTGCGGAAAATGGTATTATTCTGCTGTAACAGCATAAAATTTTATTGCAATATAAAAGAGAATGTTCCCTCAAATCCGAGGGAACATTCTCTTTTTATGTATTGGTATTATACACCGCTCTGTCCGTAGTTTGAAAGCACTCTCGCAGACGGATCATTTACGTTACAGCCTTCCCATTCCTTGTTAGGCATCCAGAAATCAACTATCATCTCGCTGTTGCCGGGATAGTATTTCTCGAATATCTCACGATAAAGCAATGATTCCTTTGTAAAAGGCTTAGCATGAGTATATTTAGCCGACTTTTCCTCAAATTCCTCGTCTGTATACTGTTCAGCAGCATACTCCTTAAGATAATCTACCATTGAATGTCCTACCGCATCGGAGAACGCAGCCTTTTCACGATACAGAATATCATGCGGGAGATAATCACCCTCAAATGCGTGACGGAGGAGATATTTACCCTTGTTATATGTGTTAAGCTTCTTTTCGGGGTCAACAGCCATAACATACTTCACAAAATCCAGATCGCCGAAAGGAACTCTCGCCTCCAACGAGTTTACGGAAATGCAGCGGTCTGCACGGAGTACATCATACATATGCAGCTCATGCACTCTCTTTACGGATTCCTGCTGGAAAGCCTCCGCAGACGGAGCAAAATCGGTGTATTTGTATCCGAAAAGCTCGTCGGAAATCTCACCTGTCAGCAGCACTCTTATATCGGTCTGCTCGTGGATAGCCTTGCAGAGCAGATACATACCCATGCTTGCACGGATAGTTGTTATATCGTATGTACCAAGCAGCTTGATAACGCTGTCAAGCGCACCCAGTACATCGTCCTTTGTAATGATGACCTCGGTGTGGTCGCTGCCGATAAAATCAGCAGCCTGTTTTGCATATTTAAGGTCGATAGCGTCTGTGTTCATACCGATAGCAAATGTCCTGATAGGCTTGTCGCTTACCTTCTGTGCAATAGCGCAAACGAGGGAGGAATCAAGTCCGCCCGAAAGCAGATAACCAACCTTTGCATCGGCGTCAAGTCGCTTTTCAACACCCTTTACCAGCTTGTCGTGAATGTTTTTGCATACTGTTTCAAGGTCGTCATCAATGACCTTATCCACCGCAGTTATATCGCAGTAGCATACAAATTCACCGTTTTTGTAGTAATGTCCCGGAGGGAAAGGCATTATCTTGCCGCATATTGCCGTAAGGTTTTTCGGCTCGCTGGCAAATACAATAACACTGTCCTCGGTATAGCCGTAATAAAGCGGACGGATACCTATGGGATCTCTTGCCGCAATAAATTCGTGAGTCTCGCCGTCATAGATTATGCAGGCAAACTCTGCATCAAGCATGGCGAACATATCTGTGCCGTACTCTTTGTACATGGGGAGAAGTATCTCGCAGTCGCTGCCGCTTTTAAAGGTATAGCCCTTTACCATCAGCTCCTCGCGTATCTTTCTGAAGCCGTATATCTCGCCGTTGCAGACAGCGTAGTTGCCGTCCAGCTCAAAAGGCTGCATTCCCTCGGGAGTGAGTCCCATGATAGAAAGGCGCTGAAAGCCCAGCACGCCGTGACGCAGGTCAATTATGCGGCAGTCATCGGGACCTCTTGAAACAGTAGCCTCCAGTCCTTTAGTAACGCTCTCCATTCCGCAGCCCTGACCGCAGAAGCCCATTATAGTACACATTTGTAACCATTCCTTTCATTCTGTTCCGACATACAATATATGGCAGGCTCATCGGAACATTTTGCGGAATCCGATACGCCGACAAATAAATCCCTGAAAGTTACCCGCCGACTTTGCCCATATTTTTCTGTTCTGAAATACATTTTATCACTATTTTGCAAGTTTGTCAATAGTAAATTGCATATTTGTCAAAATACACTAAAATACACAATCTGTAATGACCCAAAATATTTAAAACATAAAATTGCACAAAACCGTATTAAAATACACATTTCACGGTATTGCT
>JBJEQM010000008.1:0-3066 GCA_051881755.1 Oscillospiraceae bacterium | reverse complement strand
AAACTCTTGACCATCGGTCGAAAATATGATAGAATAATTGTGTAAAATACCGACCGGTGGTCGAAAATCAATAGTAAAGAGGCGATTTGATGGATCCGTTGGTTATTATCCCCTGCGCTGTGGCAGGTCTTGCGGCGGCAGGCGCGGCAGGCTCGTTTATCGGCGCAAGCACCCTGTTTAACAGAGTCATTCCCAGGCAGGACAAGGTTATGGTCGACATAAGTGAAATGGCGGACATGGACAAGTGGGAGGAGTATAAAAAAATAATACATAAAAACAAGGATTGGATTCTGGAGCGTCCGTCGGAGCATCTTACAATCAAGGCGCGGGACGGCATTACCCTCCACAGCGACTATTTTCCTGCTGACAGCGACGCGGACACTATTGTTATCGCGTTCCACGGCTACACAAGCTGCGGCATGAGCGACTGTTCCTCCATATCGTCCTTCTTCCTGAAAAAGGGCATAGACGCTCTTATTGTGGACAACCGCGCTCACGGAAAGAGCGAGGGAAATTATTACGGCTTTGGTATCCTTGACAGATATGACTGTCTGGCGTGGGTGAGATATGTAAATGAGCGCTTCGGCGGCAAAAAGAATATAATCCTGTTCGGCGTATCCATGGGCGCGGCTACGGTTCTTATGGCAGGCGGCTTAAAGGAGATGCCCCATAATATCAAGGCGATAATTTCAGACTGCGCATTTACGTCGCCCTATGACGTTTTTGCTCATATTTTAAAGAGAGATTATCACCTGCCCGAGTTCCCCATTATGAACATCACAAATGTAATGAGCAGGAAAAAGGCAGGCTACGGCTTCAGCGACTATTCTACTCTGGAAGCGGTGAAAGCGACGGATGTACCTATCCTTTTCATTCACGGCGCGGAGGATAAGTTCGTCCCCACGGAAATGAGCCGCCGAAATTATGAAGCCTGCGCTTCAAAGAAAAAGCTGCTTATTGTGGAAAATGCAGGTCACGCGGCAAGCTATTACGAAAATGTGCCGCTGTATGAAAAAACGGTCGATGAATTCCTTGCGGAACTGATATAAAATTGGAGGAGCATTATGAAGGAAATCAATATTAACGGATCGGTAATGAAATGTTATCCCCTTGCTGCGGCGCAGAGAATGCACTATTACACGGTAAAATTCTGTCCGAAGCAGCAGGTGCTCTGCATCGGTACGGGTCTGTATATCAAGAACGATGTGGATTTCAACGTTCTGCGCAGAGCGATACAGAAGTCCATTCAGCGCTTTGAGTCCATGCGTCTGCGTTTTGTGGAGGACGAGGACGGCAGCATTTATCAGTATGTTGTGCCCTTCGACGAAAGGGAGATACCGTTCTTTGACTTCTCAAAATGGAATGAGGAGGACGCTCACAACGAAATGAGAAAGTGGACGGAGATACCCTTTGAAAGATACAATTCTCCCATGAACAAGATCGTTATGGTTAAGCTGCCCGACGGTTACAACGGCATATATTTCAAGGTCGACCACATGACCATGGATTCCAGCTCTATCATCGCTTTCGACAGGGACGTGCTGGAGCTGTACTGTGCGGAAATGTACGGCTATCCCATGCCCAAGCCCATGCAGTCCTATATAAAGTGTCTGGAAAAGGACTTGGCTTACGAGGATAACTCCGAGGCGCTGAAGCGCGACGAGGAATTCTGGCTTAACGAGATAAAGCGCGACGAGCCTATGTATACCGATTTTACGGGCATGGGCAGGCTGCTTACCCAGCGCCGCGAGAACAACAATCCCAACCAGCGCAGCGCGGTCATCGTATCAAAGAGCCTTGACGCTGCAATTTCCGTATTCAAGCTTGAAAAGGAGCCCTCCGAGCGGCTCATGCAGTTCTGTGCGGAAAATCATGTGCCTATGGTATGTCTGCTGCTGATGGGTCTGAGGACGGTGCTTTCCAAGTTCAACAACGATGAAAAGGACGTTTCCGTCAAGACCAACGTTGCAAGACGCGGCACTCTGCTTGAAAAGCGCTCGGGCGGTACAAGAATACACTTCTTCCCCCTGCGTACCATTATCGAGCCTGAGACTACCTTTATCGACGCCATAAATATTATCAGCGCCGAGCAGAACAGGGTATTCCGCCACGCAAATTACGACCCCATCAAGCATACCACGAACCGCGCAAAGATGCTGCATAATATACCAGGCTCCAGCTATGAGAGCATAAGCCTGACCTATCAGCCGCTCACATTGAAGCAGGCAAGCACGGATATACCAGATATCCCTTACAAGAGCTACTGGTATTCCAACGGCGTTGCGGCTCAGCCCTTGTATCTTACCGTAATGCACCGCGTTGAGGATAACGGACTTAACTTCAACTTTGAATATAAGAGCGACGTTGTAACTCAGCCCGAAATGGAGTATCTGTATTATTACCTCTGCCGTGTTCTTTTCCGCGGCATTGAAGATAAAAACCGTACCGTAGGCGAAATTCTTGAAATGATATAAATAATATGGGAGGAAAATATTATGTTTGACCAGCTTAAAGAATTGATATGCAATTATGTTGATGTAGACCCCGAGACCATTACCGAGGATTCCAAGTTTATCGAGGATCTTGGCTTTAATTCCTATGACTTTATCAGTATGCTCGGCGAGGTAGAGGAGAATTTTTCCGTGACCATTGACGAAGAAAAAGTCACCGATATACATACAGTAGGTGAGGCTATCAAGTATATCGAGTCCCTTAAGTGATGGAGGTTGGAAAATGACATTTGATTCCGTTAAGACCCTGAACGACCTTGCGGCTTATGCCGCGGAGAGCTTCGGCGGCAAGACATATATAAAGGAAAAATGCGGCAGCGGTATTTCCGAAAAGTCCTTTACGCAGTTCTATGAGGACAGCAGGCGTATGTGCGCTTTTATCAATGAAAGAGCGGGCGGCGAAAAAATTCATGTTGCAATTATCGGACCGACGTGCTATAATTATATAGTTAGCTATTTCGGAGCGGTAATTGGCGGAAATGCTTCTGTTCCTCTGGACGCCCAGCTGGGCTGCGAGGATCTGTGCGACCTTATTGCAAGAGCGGACGTTTCCATG
>JBJEQM010000007.1:0-3077 GCA_051881755.1 Oscillospiraceae bacterium | reverse complement strand
ATACGGATTTGAAAATACCGAATCCATCAGAGAACTTGACGAATATATCATCGCTGCCGACCTGAAGCGCCGTACATACAACGGCACCGTATTTGATACGCCCGAGGACATGAAGCGCGCTATGGCAAACGAGCTTGAACTTCAGGCGCTCTGCGTCAATCTCGGTGCATTGGACGAGGACGAGCTGCGCGACCTTGCAAAGCACATCAACGGCGTTACAGCCGACGATGCCACAAGATCAAAATATCTCGTTAAGGTAAAGATCGCTCAGAACAGAGTCGAAGAAAGTATGCTTGAACAGCTTTGCCTGAGCCTGCCTATGATGGACGCCAACGAGACCGTGGCTCTCAGAAATCAGGTGGCAAATTCCGGCTATGCCGAATCCGTTGTAAAGCCTAAGCTTGCCGATATCAACGACCATCTTAACGCTACTCTTCGCGCCGAACTGGATAATATCGTATCCAAGCTTGATACAATGACAGACGACGCCATCTCCGTCGCCGCCGAGGCTGTTGCTTCCGACCGCTACCCCGCAGTCCTTTCCGAGCACTACCTCCGCATCATTGAAAATCACGCCGAAAATAAGATAAAGTCGGAAATAGAGGCTGTTTACAGCAACGCTGACTCTCTCGACCTTGCAGGACTTAAAGATGTCAAGGAGCAGCTTTCCTCCGAACGTTTCCCGAAAAAATATACCGCCATATTTATTGCGGACATTGACGAAAGGATTGCCAATTACGAAAAGAACGAAGTTACAAAGCTTTTTGAAAATATTGACTTTGCGGATTCCGACGAGCTTGACAAGATATGCTCTATCATCGAAGAGAGAAACTTCTCCCCTGCTCTGCTTGAACCCTATGCAGGAAGAATAGACGCACGCCGTCAGGAGATCTGCGACGAGGAACTCACCGCAATGTGCTCCGACATTGAGAATATGCCGCAGGAAAAGCTGGACGATATCAAGTATGCGGTCTCCTCTTCCGACAAATATTCCGAGAGTCTTGTCGAAAAGGTTCTTGACAGGATCGAAAGAAGAGAATGTGAGCTTAAGAATACCGAGCTTGCTGAACTCTGCAAGTATATTTTCGATATGGATCAGGATAAGCTTGACGAGCTCAAGAACGTCCTTACAAGCGGCAAATATGACGAATCACTTACATCAATATACCTTAAAAAGGTTGCGGAGCGCGAGGGAGAGATCAGACGTTCCGAGCTTGAAGAGCTTTGCGAGGGTATCGAAGAACTTACGGAAGAGCAGCTGCTCGATCTCAGAGCCGACATAACGGGAAATGAGAGATTTGCAGATATTGCACAGCCATACTGCGATAAGATCGATACCTGCATTGAAAACCTCAAGTATAAAGAATTTAACGCGCTGCTTGATACTGTTGATACCATGGATCCCGACGCTCTTGAAAGCTTCCGCAGGGATATGGAATCGCGCCGCGGAGAGCTTGGCGAAGACCTTTATGCACGCAGCGAAGAAAGGGCTGCTGCCCGTGCAAATGCCATTGAGCTTGAAAAACTTGATGCCATTATTGCCGACATTGATTCTTTCGACGTTGCAGGCGCAACTGCTGCTATCAATGAAATAAATGCAGGCAGCTTCACTCAGGAACATAAGGCCGAATATGTTGATAAGCTTGAAAACAAGATCAACGAGCTTTACACAAAGGATCTTGATTCCTTTACCGACGGTATCGATGACATGAACAAGGAGCAGCTTACCGCCGTAATTGCAAAAATATCCGATTATAATTGTCCCGCCGAGAATAAAGCGGAATATATCCACAAAGCCGAGAAGCAGATATCCTCTCTTGCAGAAAAGGAAATTCGCGATATCTGCGGCGATATCAGCACTCTCAGCGTAAAGAAGTGCTTCGATATTATTATCAGGATAAGAACGCTTTCTTTGGACGACAGCATCAAAAATCAGTATCTTGACTCCATCGAAGCGCACATTCTCGCTCTCAAGGAGGAAGAGCAGCGTGATTACCTCACATTCCTTAAGAGCAAGATAAACGAATTAAATGTATCTACCGTAAGCTTCCTCGTTCCCTCGATTTCCAATCTGTTCTACCAGAAATACGGCGAGGCAAGCAAGACCTATGTTTCCTCGGGCAGATATGAGCTTCCTATTTTCATGCATGAAAACGACGCAAGCAATGGATTTACCCTTACAACGGAGTATTTCTATTATATCAGCAAGGGCGTTTTCAACAGGATAAAGATAGATGAACTGGTATCTTTCCAGCCCAAGAAAGGTCTTATGGGTACATCGGTAATTGTAACCGAGAGAAACGGCAACACCAGCGAAATAACCTGCGCTATAAACAAGCAGTCCATTGACACGACGACCAAAGCTATGACAGCTCTTATCAGCTATATCAAGGATAAGCGTTCTGCCGAGCGTATGAAGGAGCTTCTTGAAAATGCTGTAAACGAGCGCGCACAGGATATAGAGGTTCCAAAGGCTGAGCCCGTTAAGGAAGCTGTACCCGTTCAGGCAGCCGAAGCACCTGCCGCCGAGGTGACAGCAGCACCCGAGCCGGAAGCCCCCGCAGAGGAAATTCAGGCAGAGACCGCTCCCGAGGAAGCCGTTGAGATGCCCGTTGAAGTTCCCGCCGAGGAAGCTGCTCCTGCCGAGGAAGTCGCTGCGGAAACCGCTCCCGCCGAAGAGCCTGCCGAAACTGCGACAGAGCCCACCGAAACCGCGGCAGAGCCGGCGGAAGAAGCACCCAAGGTTAAATTCTGCGACCAGTGCGGCGCAAAGATATCCAGCCCCACAGCAAAATTCTGCGCTGAATGTGGCAATAAGCTGTTCTGATGCAGCATAAATAACAACGACCCGACCGTAAAGTATAAAGCCTTTACGGTCGGGTTTTGATTTATTATTACAAGATGAAACAGATAAGTCCTCCGCAGCCGTCGTTGATGATACGCTCCAAGGTCTCCTGCAGCTTCAATCGAGCGTCCACAGGCATACGGTAAAGCTTGTTGTGCAGTCCCTCGTTTACAAGCTCATGCAGTGATTTGCCAAAAATGTTGGAGTTCCATATCTTGGCGGGATCCTCGTT
>JBJEQM010000006.1:0-12416 GCA_051881755.1 Oscillospiraceae bacterium | reverse complement strand
AAATCGTTTCTGCCGATTTTCGTCACACTCTCAGTAACGGTTTTTCGAGCGTTCCTCAAATCGGCGAAACGATTGCTTCGCATTGATCAGCGATTCCCTAATTCCGTCAAAACCGTAGGTTTTGACTTGCCGCCTGTAAGGAGATTAGGAATTAGTATTACAGCGCGTCCGCCGCGCCGGAGGAGAACATCTTGTCCACGTCCCTTTTCAGAAGTGGAAACTCGGACAGGTCGGGACTTGCTTCCATTATATCCCTTGCCGCCGACTGCGCCGCGGCGATAAGCTCCCTGTCGGAGTATGCGTCGGCAATCTTCATTTCGGGCAGACCGTGCTGGCGTTCCCCGAAAAAGTCGCCCGCGCCGCGAAGCTTCAGGTCGTATTCGGATATCTTGAAGCCGTCGGAGGTCTCCGTCATAAGCTTTAAGCGCTGACGTATCTCGTCGTTCATCATACCCGCAATAAGGATACAATAGCTTTGTGCGCTGCCTCGTCCAACACGTCCGCGCAGCTGATGCAGCTGGGAAAGACCGAAGCGCTCGGCGTTCTCTATCATAATTATGGTGGCGTTTGGGACGTCCACGCCGACTTCCACGACGGTGGTCGCCACAAGGAGCTGAGTCTCGCCGCTTTTGAAGCGGTTCATGGCTTCGTCCTTTTCCGGCGCCGACATCTTGCCGTGAAGTATACCTATATTATATGCAGAAAAATCTCCCTCACTCAATTGTTTTGCATAACTTTGCGCCGCCGCAAGCTCGCTCTCGCCCTCCTCTATCATGGGACAGACGATATAAGCCTGCCGCCCCTCGTCAAGCTGCTTTTTTATAAAGCCGTAAGCCCGTGAGCGCAGCTTTGCGGTGACCGCAAAGGTCTCGATCTTCTGCCGTCCCTTTGGCAGCTCGTTGAGAATGGATATATCAAGGTCGCCGTATATTATGAGTGCCAATGTACGCGGTATTGGCGTCGCGGACATTACAAGGCGGTGGGGATTTTCTCCCTTTCCCGCCAGACGTGCCCGCTGATTTACGCCAAAGCGGTGCTGCTCGTCCATGATGACAAGACCCAGCCGCTTAAACTCGGTTGTCTCGGAGATGAGGGCGTGAGTGCCCGTGATAATATCGTACTCCCCCGCCGCTATCTGCCGATTCAGTATGGTGCGCTGCTTTTTCGGTATAGACCCCGTAAGGCAGCAGACCTTTACACCGAGGGGACTGAGCAGCTCCGACAGCGTGTTATAATGCTGCCGCGCCAGAATTTCCGTGGGAGCCATAAGCGCCGTCTGAGAGCCGTTTTTGCAGGCAAAATATGCAGCCGCCGCCGCGATGGCGGTCTTGCCCGAGCCGACATCGCCCTGTACAAGACGGTTCATCGGGTAATCGCGGCACATATCGGCGATTATCTCCTCCGCCGCATTTCGCTGCGCGCCTGTCAGGTCAAAGGGCAGCGCCGCCTCAAACTCACGCAGTATATTGCCGTCGGGAGACATTTTGCAGCCTGTTATCTTGCGGTTGTGATTTTTCATCAGCATCATACCCAGCTGTAAGGTAAGAAGCTCGTCGAAAGCAAGACGCTTTTTCGCCAGCTCCGCGCCCTTTGAGTCGGGGGGGAAATGTATGCTGCGCAGGGAAAATTCATAAGCGGCAAGATGATATTTCTGCCGTATAAAGTTTGGTATGTGGTCGGTGAAGCTGTCGGAGCCCACCGCCGCCAGCGCCTGAGAAACGTTGGTGATGAGCATATTTGAAGTAAGCCCCTCGGTGAGCGAGTACACGGGACGCAGCAGATTTGTCTCGTCGGCTCGGATAAAAAGGGGCGTGTTCATTTCCTTGCGTGTGAAGCCCCCCGATATCTTGCCCGAGAAAATATACTCCTGACCCATTTCCAGCGCTTCATATGCAAAGCGGTTGTTGTATAGCGTGATAGTCATGGTGTCGCTGTCGTCGCGGACAATGACCTTGTACAGCACCAGTCCCTGACGAATACGCGCCGCAGGCATCTTCTTTATGACCTCCGCCTTTATGACAGCGTGCTCGTAGACCTGCGCCGCCTGTATCTCCACCGTCTGCGAGTAATCGATGTAGCCCCTCGGATAATGCTCCAGCAGGTCGCCCACGGTGTAAATATCCAGCTTGCTGTAAAGCTCCGCGCGCTTTTTGCCCACGCCGTCAAGGTCGGTTATTTTGGCGTTAAAATCCATATTTCACCCCACCTCCCCATAAAATTACGGGGCTTTTGCGGATATTATATCTGCAAAGCCCGTAAATCTCTGTAAATTATTCGTTTGTATCGTTATCGTCTGTGTTATCTTCGGCAGGAGTATCCTCCGTTGGAACGTCCTCTGTTGGAGCGGTATTTTCCGCCGTATCATCGGCAGGAGTCTCCGCAGGAGCGTTGTTTAAAACGGTTTCCGTTTTATCCTCGGTCTTGTCGGCGGTAAATTCAGCGTACTCCGCTTCAATTTCCTCGGCGGTGGTCTCGCCGCGCATTATCTTCTCAAACTCGTCGTTATCAAGCTTTTCGTGAACGAGCAGCGCCTTTGCAACAAGGTGGAGCTTATCAAGATGCTCCTTGAGGATAGTGTTAGCCGCTTCGTAGCTGCTGTCGATAATGGAGCGCACCTCCGCGTCGATCTCGGACTGTACCCTCTCGGAGTAGCCCTTGCCCTGACCGTAGCTCATGCCAACAAAAGGCTCGCCGTTTTCGTCGCCGTATACAACGGGACCCAGATTTTCCGAGAAGCCGTACTCGGTGACCATAGCCTTAGCAAGCTTGGTGGAGCGCTGGAGGTCGCTTATAGCGCCTGCGCTGCCCTTGCCGAAAATTATCTCCTCGGCAACACGTCCGCCCATGCAGACCTTTATCTCGTCGGACAGCTTTTCAGCTGTAACGGACAAGAGGGAGGGCTCTTTCTCGGGAAGATGTATCGTCATGCCGCCCGCGCTTCCTCTGGGGATAATGGTGACCTGATGTACCTTATCCTGAGAGGGCAGGAAGTAGGTTATAACAGCGTGACCCGCTTCGTGATAAGCGACTGTGCGCTTTTCGTCGGCAGTGATAACGCGGCTCTTTTTCTCGGGACCTGCGATTACCTTAATGGTAGCTTCCTCTATATCGGCTTTTGTGATAGCCTTTCTCTCCTGACGCGCCGCAAGGAGAGCCGCCTCGTTTACAAGGTTTTCAAGGTCTGCGCCCGTAAAGCCTGCGGTGGTTTTGGCGATTGTGGCAAGACTTACATCGGGAGCAAGGGGCTTCTTTTTGGTGTGTACCTTAAGGATCTCCTCTCTGCCCTTGATGTCGGGGTAGCTTACGGTTATCTGCCTGTCAAATCTGCCCGGACGGAGCAGCGCAGGGTCAAGTATATCGCGGCGGTTTGTAGCGGCAATAACGATAACGCCCTCGTTGCCCTCGAAGCCGTCCATCTCAACAAGGAGCTGGTTAAGAGTCTGTTCGCGCTCATCGTGTCCGCCGCCGAGACCTGCGCCTCTGTGACGGCCTACCGCGTCAATTTCGTCTATGAATATAATGGCGGGAGCGTTTTTCTTGGCTGTCTCGAAGAGGTCTCTTACTCTGGACGCACCTACGCCGACATAAAGCTCAACAAAGTCGGAACCGGAAATGGAGAAGAAAGGCACGCCCGCTTCGCCTGCAACAGCCTTTGCAAGCAGGGTCTTACCTGTACCCGGAGGACCCATGAGCAGTACGCCCTTGGGTATTCTCGCGCCTATCTCGGTGTATTTCTTGGGATTTTTAAGGAAATCCACTATCTCCGCCAACTCAGCCTTTTCCTCGTCTGCGCCTGCAACGTCGGCAAAGGTGTTCTTCTTGTTGGAGGTGTTCTTGATGTTAGCCTTGCCGAAATTGTTTACCTTGCCTACGCCGCCTGCCTGACGCATCATAAACATGAACAGCGCCACCATAAGGATAATGATAAGCAGGGACGGCAGCAGATTATACAGCCACGATGTATCCTGTATCTTGTAGTATTCCATCTCCAGCGGAGCGTCGGGGTGGAGCGCGTTATACTCCTTGCGGTAATTTTCGCTGCCCGTCTGTATCTCGTTGAGGAATACGGTAACGTTGGGGACGGTGTAGTTAATGAACTTTTCCTTGCCGTCCTCCGTTGTGACGGTCATGTTCAGCTCGCCCGACCCAAGGTCGAAATCATAGCTGCTGACCTGATAATTGTCAAAGTAGCTCATTATCTCCGAGTATGTGTACTCCGAAGCGGTCTTTGTAGCCTGCTTCATCAGCGCCACAATAAGTATCATAGCCGCCACAAGTACGAGCACATAGATTATAAGCCCCTTGTTTGGTGATTTTTTAGAGCCCATTGGTAACCTTCCTTTCCAAGCTTTACATTGCGGTAAAGCTCCGATTTAAGACATAAGCTTAAATCAAATTTCCATGTCATATTCAGCGATGTAGGGTAAATTGCGGTAATATTCGCCGCAGTCAAGACCGTAGCCGATAACGAACAGATCGGGGATAGTAAACAGGGAGTAGTCCGCGTTAAAGTCCACCGTCCGCCGCTCGGGCTTGTCGAGAAGAGTAACTACCTTTAAAGATAAAGGGTTTCTTGCTTTGAGGATGTCTGCAATTTCCGACAGGGTCCTGCCCGAATCAATTATATCCTCCGCAATAATAACGTGATACTTTGAGATATCCTGCTTCAGGTCAAGGGTGATATTGACCTGACCCGAGGACTCCGTGCCCTCAAAATAGCTTTCCGCGCACATAAAGCCCATCTCGCAGGGTATTGTTATCTCCCTGCAAAGGTCAGCCATAAAGACGAAAGCGCCCTTTAAAATGCTGACTATCAGCAAGGGCTTGCCCTCGTATTCGCGGCTGATGAGCACGCCTGCTTCCTTTATCTTATCCTTTATTTCCTGCTCGGAGATGATGACCCGCTTGACGCGGCGCATATCCCCTGCCTTTAAAGCTGTGTTCATTTATAATGACCTTCCGACTTTGACCGTCAGTATCCTTTTTGTATTTTCATCTATTTTCACGCGGTCGGCAACGCCGAAGCCCTCCACCCATATAATGCCGTTTTCGTCGGCAAGAATGGGAATGAAGTCGCGCTTATCCGCCGCATATTTTTCATTCATAAGCTTTTTCAGACTGCTTGTGAAGCCCCTGTTTGCGCGGATAAAGCTGTCGCCGTCACGGCGGTTGCGCAAAAGTACGCTACCTTGTATTTTATCACAATCCATGCAGTCATTTGTGGATTTTTTGTGAACAATATCGTTATACAACGCATTTTCGCAATTGTTTTCCCCGATTATCACCTTTTTATCACACAAAAAATCATTTTCACCGATTTTTACGGGCGTATCCTTAAAAATAATGCGTCCCTTGGGGAGCTTTTTTATATATATCCTGCCGTTTTCGGCAACGGCGAAGATGTCCCCCGACAGATTTATCTTGCCCCCCGACAGCGCGATTTCCTCCAAGGACTTAATGCGCATATCGCTGGGTTCAAGCATATTTTTGCGGAGAATATTCATTATAATGCGGCGGCGCAAAGCGGGGTGCATACCGCGCATATCATTATCCGCCTCAATTTCCGCCTGCATATCGAGGTACTCACAGTCGGCGCGGAGATTTTCCGTCATGCGCAGTATATTGCCGCAGAAGCCGCCGTGAATGTCCTCCATGAGAGGTATAATGTTGTGCCGTATTTTGTTGCGCGTGTAATCGTCGGAGAGATTTGTGCTGTCGGTGACGAAGCCCTGACCCATGTCCGCAAGATACCGCTCAATGTCCTCGCGGGTACATTCTATCAGCGGACGGACTATCCTGCCCCGAACGGGAGGTATGCCGCAAAGACCCTTTATGCCCGTGCCTCGGGCAAGATTGAACAGCACCGTCTCCGCGCTGTCGTTGAGATTGTGCGCCAGCGCCGTAACGCCGTCGAGGGACTCAAATATATCATACCGCAGCTTACGCGCCCCCTCTTCAAGGGAAAGACGGTTATCGCGGGAAAATCCCACCGCGTCCACCTGCCGCACATCAACATCAATACCGAGCTTGCGGCATAAGTCCTCGCAGAAGCGCTGGTCGCGGTCGCTTTCCTCGCCGCGGATATTGTGGTTGATATGCACCGCCCTCAGAGTATAGCCGAAACGTCCTTTCAGCGCGTTCAGCGCCAGCAGCAGCGCAGTGCTGTCCGCGCCGCCCGAGAAGCCGACGTAAACGACGGCGGCATTGTCGAGCATTTTGTACTTTCGTGCGGCGGCTTCCGCCTTTTCTTCCAGAGAGTGCATGGTTTATTTATCCTCGTCGTAGGTGTGCCTGTCGGCGGAAAGGAACAGGGTGTACTGGCTGTTCCACCGCAGATTTACTGTGCCCGTCTCGCCGTGACGGTTTTTGGCAACGATACATTCCGCCAAAGTCGGGTCTGGACACTTTTCCTTGTTATAGTAAGCGTCACGGTAAAGGAACATTACAATGTCCGCGTCCTGCTCAATAGAACCCGATTCACGCAGGTCGGAGAGCACGGGACGTTTGTCCGTACGGGACTCAACGGAACGGGACAGCTGTGACAGGGTGATAACGGGAACGTTCAGCTCCTTTGCCATAAGCTTTAACTGTCGCGTCATTTCGGATATTTCGTTTACACGGTTGTCGATTTTTCTGCCCGAGCTCATAAGCTGTAAATAGTCTATTATAACCAGACCGAGATTTTTCATTCGTCTCAGCTTGGCTTTCATCTGTATAACGGTAATGCCCGCGGTATCGTCAAGATAAATGGGCATATTGGAAAGTCGCTCTGCACCTTTGGCAAGCTTTGTCCAGTCGTCCCCCGAGATGTTGCCTTTCATAAGCTTGTCGCTGTCCACAAGGCTTTCGGAGGAAAGCATACGGGTAACAAGCTGCTCCTTGGACATTTCCAGGGAGAATATAACGACCTCCTTATCCTGCGTGTGACGGCACACATTTGCCGCCATATTCAGTACAAAGGACGTTTTGCCCATGGCAGGACGCGCCGCAACAATGAGCAGGTCGGACTTGTTCAGACCCGTTATAACGTTGTCAAGGTCGGAAAAGCCCGACTTTGCGCCGACGTATTTTTCCTTGTCGGGACCGGACTTCCTGCCCAGCTCGTCGTAAGCGTCCAGCACGACCTGATCTATCTTGGTAAGACCGTCCACCTCTCTGCCCTGACGGATATCGTATATTTTCTGCTCGGCATAATCCAGCAGATGCTCGGCGCTTTCCTCGCCCGAGGAGCAAAGCTCGATTATCTCTTTGGAAGCAAGTATAAGGGAGCGGATATAGTATTTCTCCTCCACTATCTTGCAGTAGCTCTCCACATTTTTCGTTGTGGGAACAAGCTCCATTATCTTTGCGAGATATTCCTTTGCCGCCGTGCTGCTCTCAAATATTTTTTCCTTGGTGGCTTCATTTATAACGGTGATTATGTCCGCGTCCACGCCCATGGAAAAAAGGCGTATTATAATGGAAAAAAGCTCCTTATGCATGGTTATGTAGAAGCTTTCGGGCTTGACATAATTCATTACAACGCTGAGGGATTCCTTGTCCAGCAGCACCGCACCAAGGACGGTCTGCTCAGCTTCAAGACTGTAGGGAAGCTCCCTTGCGGAGATATCGCTGATATCCATGGCGGCGCTCCTTTCGGTTTATTCTTCCGTTACCTCAACGGTTATCTTTTCGCTGATACCCTGATGGAATTTCAGCTCGGCTGTGTATGTGCCGAATGTCTTTATTTCGGAGGACAGGGAAATTTTCTTCTTGTCGATGGAAACGCCCAGCTGCTCCTTAACGATGTCTGCGATATTGCCTGCCGTAACGGAGCCGAACAGCTTGCCGCCCTGACCTGCCTTGCACTTGTATACAACGGTCTTGCCCTTTACCTTTGCGGCAGCGTCGATAGCATCCTGACGAGCAACTTCTGCTTTGTGCTGCTCGGACGCCTTTTTGCCTGCCAGATCGGACATATTCTTTGCGTTAGCCTCTACCGCCAGACCCTTGCCCAGCAGGAAATTTCTTGCGTAGCCGTCGGATACCTCCTTGACCTCGCCCTTTTTCGCAGTACCCTTAACGTCCTGTAAAAAAATAACTTTCATAATGTTTACTTCCTTTCACTGTATATATTAAATTTACGATATTTTGTAACACAATGCAGGGGGACGGATTTCTCGTCCCGATTTAATGATACCGGTATCAAACGGGACGGGAGACCCGTCCCCTACAATGAATTACGATATATTTGCAATATGCTCGTCGATAGCGCTTATAAGCTTGGCTTTCGCCTCGAAAACGGTAATACCCGCAAACTGAGCCGCCGCCATGGTCTGATGACCGCCGCCGCCCAGCTTTTCCATGATTATCTGTACGTTCATTGCGCCCATGGAGCGTGCGGATATGCTTATGCCCGCGGCTGTGCGGAAGATAACGAAGCTTGCGTCCACGCCCTCGATGCTGAGCATTTCGTCCGCCGCCTGAGCGGAAGCAACGCGTATGCACTCTTCCGCGCTGTCGTCGGCAGCGATGGCGCACTTGTTGTATATCTCAACGGATGTGACCAGCTCCGCGCGCTTGCGCATACACGCCATGGAGTTGGCAAACAGCCGCTTGACCGCTACCATGTCCGCGCCCAGCTTGCGTAAGAACGCCGCCGCCTCAAAGGTGCGTACGCCCGTGCGCATTACAAAATCCTTTGTGTCAAGCATGATACCCGCCAGCATAACGTCCGCAAAGTAGCTCTGCAGCTTGTCGATATTGGGGAAATACTGTATTATCTCGGCGGTCATTTCGCTTGCGGACGAAGCATATGGCTCGTGGTGGAAAATGACCGCGTTGTCAATGTAGTTGACTACCTGCCTGTGGTGGTCGATGACCGCTATCTGCGAAGCCGCCTCGTAAAGCTCGGGGCTTTCAAGTATATCCTTGTTGTGGGTATCGACGATAATGAGCAGGGTGTTCTCGTTCATCTGCTGCAAAGCCTCTTGGGGCGAGATGAACACAGGCTCCTCTCCCGCAAGATTTTCATTGAGACGGTTGATTATAGGCTCTGCCATGGTGTGTTTTTCGTCGACTACCATTCTGACATACAGGTCGGGATTGAGTATGCGTATTGCGCCGCAGAGACCCGCGCCCGAGCCGATGCTGTCCATGTCGCCGTTGCGGTGACCCATAATAAGCACCGAAGAGCCTGAGTTTATCAGCTCCATAAGAGCGGTCGCAACGATACGGGTCTTGACCTTGGTGTGCTTCTCAATGCCCTTGGAAACGCCGCCGAAGAACTCGAAGCCCTCCTCGCGCTTGACGGCGACCTGATCACCGCCTCGTCCCTGAGCCATTTCCAGCGCCTGCTTGGCAAACTGCTCGCTCTCCGAAAGATCCGCCGAGCCGATGCCGAGACCGATAGACAGCGTAACGGGGGAACGTCCCGAAACGGGTATATTGCGCACCTCGTCCAGTATCTTGAACTTATCCTCTATCATGGTGCTGACGTATCTGTCCTCGATAATGGCGAAGAACTTGTCGCTGGATATTTTCCTCATAATGCCGTGGTGATCTTCAAGATAGGTCTCCAGCAGCTTTTCTATCTGTATAAGGATATGCGACTTTTCCGAGTCCTTTTCTCCCGAAAGCAGCTCCTCGTAGCTGTCGATGGAAACCAGCATAATGGAGGGACGCAGGTCGTTCAGCTCATTCTCCAGATAGATATAATCGCTTATATCCTCAAGATACAGCAGAGTAAGGCTGGATATGAGCTCCGACTCCATATCACGCTTTTCGGTGGTGACGGCAGATATTTTGAAGTGAGAGGACTGGAAATCCACGGTTACGTTCTTGTTTGCCATGGCTTTCTCAATATCAATGTCGATAATTTTGTTCAGATGTACGCCGAAAGCGTCGCCGCTGTATACCTGCTCGGTGAAAGCAAGGTTATACCATATAATAATGCCGTCGCTGTCCACAATAAGGGCGGGAGCGGGGAATTTATACAGGGAGTCCCTCTCCGTCAGATTGAGCTGTGACTCCATTTCTGTCACAAAGCTGTGCAGATTTTTCTGCGAGGCGGAAAAAAGCACAAGGAAAGCCAAAGCGGCGAGTGCGGTTATACCGAGAAGCGTCCAGAATTTGACCTCGTCGTATTCCGAGACAGCAAATGCGGACGCCAGCGAAACTACCACCAGCAGCATTGAAACAAGCTTAAAGGCAAGCCAGCGTTTTCCTGTCAATTTATATAACACCACCTTAACATATTATTCCAAATCGGCTCAATAAAAAAGTCTGCTTATGGGGTCTAATACCGTGAATACAATGCACAGCGCCGTTACAATGAACGAACCGAACGATGCGACCCACAGTATGATATGCAAAATACGCATGAGAACATATTTTATCTTGCCATGCGCCGTGCTTTTGATGCGTTCAAGCTCAGCCTTGCCGAATTTGCCTTTTTTAGTAAGAACAATAAGCAGAATAAGCGAAACGAGAAAAACAATTGCCGAGACCACAGCGGCTATTATGACCATTACCTTGATTATGGCGGCTGCAATATCTCCTAAGGCTATCAATACAACACCCGCAACAGCCAGGGAAAGGTAGATCAATATGAATAACGCGTAAAAAATAGTGACAAGTATCCCCACCAATGTTCCAATCATGCTGTTCTCCTTTATAATATGAAAAATGTCGATTTGTTATATTTCCATTATAATAGGCAGTATCATAGGTCTGCGCTTGGTTTTTGCGTATATATAATCGCCCAGCGCGTCCTTCATGCGGGTCTTTATGGTGTTCCACTCCCGCATATTGCTGTCGAGACACTCCTGCAATGTCCTGGACAGAAGCTCACGGGCAGCGTCCATAAGCTCCTCCGACTCGCGGACATATACAAAGCCGCGGGATACGATATCGGGACCCGCAAGCACGGTGCCGCTCTCCAGTTCGATGGTTGCAACGGCTATGATAAGACCGTCCTGCGCAAGATGCTTTCTGTCGCGGATAACGATAGAGCCAACGTCGCCCACGCCGAGACCGTCCACGAATATCCGTCCCGAGGGCACCTGTCCCGTTATCTTCATATCAACGCCGTCCGACTCGATAACGTTGCCGATGCTGCCGATGATAACATTGTCGGGAGCCATACCCAGTTCTTTTGCAAGACCCGCGTGCTTTTTAAGGTGCTTGTATTCGCCGTGTACGGGGATAAAGTAACGGGGCTTTGTCAGCGAGAGCATAAGCTTCAGCTCCTCCTGACAGGCGTGACCCGAAACGTGTACCTCGTACATGGACTCGTATATTACCTCCGCGCCCGACCGCATAAGCTCGTTGACAACCTTTGTAACAAGCTTTTCGTTGCCGGGGATAGGAGTTGCGCTTATTATGATAAAGTCGTTGGGAGTGATAGTTACGCTGCGGTGCTCGTTCATAGCCATGCGGGTCAGCGCGGACATAGGCTCGCCCTGACTTCCCGTGGTGATAAGCACAATCTTCTCCGCAGGGAAGCGGTTCATAGCGTCCAGATCGATTATCAGACCCTCGGGCATTTTAAGATATCCCAGCTCTATGGCAGTGGATATAACATTGAGCATACTTCTGCCGAAAACGGCTATCTTGCGGTCGTTTTTCACGGCGCAGTTTACTATCTGCTGTATGCGGTGTATATTTGATGAGAAAGTGGCGATAATGATGCGCTTGCCCTCGGCGGTGTCGAACAGCTTCTCAAAGGAGTTGCCCACGGTGCGCTCGGTGGCGGTGTGACCCTTGCGCTCTGCGTTGGTGGAATCGGACATAAGCGCCAGAACGCCGCGGCTGCCAAGCTCGCCGAAGCGGGCAAGGTCTATAATGCCGCCCTCGATGGGGGTAAAGTCCACCTTAAAGTCGCCCGTGTGGACGATAATGCCTGCGGGGGTGTGTATAGCCAGCGCCACCGCGTCGGGGATAGAGTGATTTACGCGGATAAATTCTACCGCCATGCAGCCCATTTTTATGGTCTGACGGGGCTTTACAACATTAAGCTTCGTCTTTTCAAGTATACCGTGCTCGCGGAGCTTGCCCTCGATAAGACCGATAGTGAGCCGCGTCGCGTATACGGGCACGTTCACCTTTTTCAGCAGATACGCCAGCGAGCCGATGTGGTCCTCGTGACCGTGGGTGATGACGATACCGCGCACCCTGTCGGCGTTCTGCTCGATGTAGGTAAAGTCGGGTATAACAAGGTCGACGCCCGGCATATCGCTGTCGGGGAACGCCAGACCGCAGTCCACGATAAAGATATCGTTGGCGCACTCGAAAACGGTAAGGTTTTTGCCTATCTCGTTAAGACCGCCCAGAGGGATTATCTTCACGGGAGTGCGCTTTACGGGCTTGTGGTTGGACTGATAAACGGGCTTTATATCGTCTGCGATGATGGCCTCGGAAGCGGTGATTGCTTCTTC
>JBJEQM010000005.1:0-3083 GCA_051881755.1 Oscillospiraceae bacterium | reverse complement strand
ACCATATTTACCGTACGCGGCGAAGATTTTGACGCGGAAACGGCTGTGCAGGGCAAGGAGGCGGTGCGTTTCCGTCTGGAGGAGCTGAAGAAAAAGGGCAACGACCGTTCCGCAAAGGAAACGTCCACAATGGATATGCTGATGATAATCAACGAGATGATGCAGCGCGGCTACGATTTCCTGCCAATTGATATATACAAGTCCCACGGTGTGGACTATGTTATCGAGGACGGCAAGATCAGGCTGCCGTTCTGTGCGGCAAGCGGTATCGGCGCAAATGCTGCCAAGGCGATATACGAAGCCGTTCAGCAGGGACCGCTGCTGTCCATTGACGAGTTACAGGAGAGGAGCGGCGCTACAAAGTCCGTTATCGAGGTGCTGGAGAGCATCGGCGCTATGGGTTCTCTGCCAAAATCCGACCAGATGAGCCTGTTTTGATATACATTATATATAAAAATGCGGTGAGATACTGTTGCATTATGTATATATAGTATAAAGATAAAAGTTTACAATTTTAGCTGTTGACTTCTATTGTATAATATGATATTATATTATCAAGTTACTACTTTACTATGATAAAATCAAGGGGATTGGAGTGAGTGGGCTTCAAAATGAAGCCATAATTATGAAAAGATACGACCTTATTACTCCCGAGGGTACAAACGACCTGCTTTTTGAGGACTGCGCCATAAGACGGGGAGTGGAGAAGAAAATCGCGGATATATTCACGTCAAAGGGCTACTGCGAGGTAGTCACTCCCGGAATTGAGTTTTTCGACGTATTCAACCTTAATTCGAGGTATTTTCCGCAGGAGAGTATGTATAAGCTGGTGGACAACAAGGGCAGACTGCTTGTCGTTCGTCCCGATTCCACCATGCCTATTGCGCGTGTTGCGGCAACAAGACTTCGCGAGGTGCCGCTGCCGCTGAGAATGTTCTACAGCCAGAGTGTTTACCGTAACAAGCCCGTTATGCGCGGCAGAAGCGACGAGATAAAGCAGATGGGCATTGAGCTTATCGGCTCGGATTCCAAGCGTGCAGACCTTGAAGTCATCACTACCGCTATCGAGGTACTGGCGTCCTGCGACAATGAGAAGTTCCGCTTTGAGATAGGCGACATCGGCTTCTTCCGTGAGCTGGTCTCCAAGCTTGATACGGACAGCGAGACCAAGGAGCAGATAAGAAGCCTCATCGAGGTGAAGAATTATCCCGCCCTTAACGACCTGCTTGACAGCATAGGCGATAACCGCATAACAAATGCGCTGAAGCAGCTGCCCCGTCTTTTCGGCGGCGTGGAGGTCTTTGACAAGGCGGCAAGTCTTTTCGAGGACGAGAAGATAAACAAGATACTGGGCGACCTGAAAGCAATATACACCAGCCTTTCCACTCTTGGCTACGACGGCAAGATAACAATTGACCTTGGCATTGTAAACAAGATGGATTATTATACGGGCGTTGTTATCAAGGGGTATCTTGAGGGCTACGGCGACGCGGTGCTTTCGGGCGGACGTTACAACAAGCTGCTGGCGGAGTTCGGATATGACGTTCCCGCAACGGGCTTTGCCATTAACGTTGACGCGGCGGCACGGCTTATCAAGCGTTCCAACACATACAAGGCTAAGGCTCCAGACGCGGTAGTTTTTGCCGATGACGGCTACGAAATGGCAGGCTTAAAATATATCCGCAAGCTTGCGAAAGAGGGTCTTGTGGTTGAAAATTCCGTTTTCGACAGCTTTGAGGAAACGGAAAAATATGCTGCCGAAAAGGGTATCGGCAGGATAGTTCGTGTGGCGGACAAAATTACCGAGACAATTACGGAGGTGAACGACAATGAATAATGAAAACAGAAAGCTCCGTATTGCGCTGACAAAGGGCAGGCTTGAAAAGGATACGGTGGGTCTGCTGGAAAAAATGGGTTATGACTGCTCCGCTGTCCGCGACAAGGGCAGAAAGCTTATACTGCCCGTGGGCGATACCATTGAGGTCGTCCTCGCAAAGGCGGCGGACGTTATTACATATGTTGAGCATGGCGTTTGTGATATGGGTGTTGTGGGCAAGGACACCATTATGGAGATGAACGGCAAGTTTTTTGAGGTCGCCGACTTAGGCTTCGGAAAGTGTAAGTTTGCTCTGGCAGGTAAGAAAGGCTTTGACTTTTATCAGGGATATAATGTCAAGACAATTGCCACAAAATACCCCAATGTTTCCCGCTCATTCTTTGAGAAAAAGGGTATGGACGTTGAGATAGTCAAGATAGAGGGCAGCGTTGAGCTTGCTCCGCTGCTTAATCTCTCCGACGCTATTGTGGATATTGTGGAAACGGGTACAACGCTCAAGGAAAACGGTCTTGAGGTTTTCGAGGATATTGCTCCCATCTCCGCGCGGCTCATTGTAAATATGGTAAGCCTGAAAATACGTCAGCAGGAGATCGAGTCACTTATAAAAAATATTGAAGATAATCTGAATACAAAGTAAGAAAGGCTCTGAAAATATGATAAAGAAAATATATGCAAACGGTACGGACGAGAAGAATTTTCTTAAAGAGGTTGAGGCGCGCAACAGCGAGACCGACAAGAAGATAAGCGAGATCGTTGCGGAGATTGCCGAGACCGTAAAGAACGGCGGCGACAAGGCTGTTAAGGACTACACTCTGAAATTCGACGGCAAGCTGCCCGAATATTACGAAGTGCCCCGCGATGTTATCAACGACGCGCTGAGCGACGCGGATCAGGACTTTGTAAACGCGCTCCTCAACGCGCAGGAGAATATTGCCGACTTCCACAAGAGACAGGTTGAGCAGGGCTTTATCAATCCCATGCCCAACGGAGTTATCCTCGGTCAGCGTGTGCGCGGACTGGAAAGGGTTGGACTTTATGTTCCCGGCGGCACGGCGGCTTATCCCTCCTCGGTGCTGATGAACGCTATCCCTGCAAAAATTGCGGGCGTTAAGGAAATTATAATGGTAACTCCGCCCAAAAAGGACGGCACTCCCAACAAGGATATTCTTGTTGCGGCGGCAATTTGCGGCGTGGACAGGGTATTCCTTGCAGGCGGCGCGCAGGCTATTGCGGCTCTTGCTTACGG
>JBJEQM010000004.1:0-3087 GCA_051881755.1 Oscillospiraceae bacterium | reverse complement strand
CATATTTTAAATGGTGTTTAGTATAAAACAATTTTGGAGGAGTAAGCATGGAGAGTACATTATCTCTGAATATTTGTTTATTGATATTGATGCTGCCCGGATTTTTTTTCTATATAATGAACTGGGCGATATATATACATAATAAACGGGGTAAAAAGTGGGTCTCGAATGTTCCTCCCCTTGGCGGGCTGATAATAGCGGCAGTCTTTCTGCTTACTCCGTATAAGCTTTTGGCGCTTATCGGATTGACCGACCCGGGACTGTGGCTTATGTTGACCGCTGTAATAATGATGATCAAAGATAGGCGGAAAAGCTCCGATAATACCGATGATAAACATTAGTATATACCCGATATTCTCATAAATAAATCGCCATAGCACTTGTTTAAATGCTATGGCGTGAATTTTTTATACTAATCTTTGACCGTTTTTGTCTATAGGTTGGTCAAAGATTAGTATTAGAGCGGTATTTTGCTTTTATCCGATAAACTTGCCCGGCTCGTAGCCTGCCTCCTTGACGGCGGCAATGAGAACATCGTCGGGGACTTCGGCGGAAAGTGTTATCTCCGCGCGCTTGTTCTCCACGTCGGCTGTTACCGCCGCAACGCCCTCAACGGCGCCAAGCGCCTTTTCAACGTGCGCCTTGCAGTGTCCGCACATCATGCCTTCAACTTCCAGTACCTTTTTCATTTGGGTTTCCTCCTTATTATTTTGTATTTTGTTTTCACTCTGCGAAGTATGCTTCGGCTTGAAAAATCTCAGCCGCAGAGCATTTGTCACAACGCATACCGAGCTTAAGCTCATTGCCGCCGAGCCTATCATGGGGCTAAGCGTTATCTGCCACAGGGGATAAAGCAGTCCTGCCGCTATGGGTATGCCCAGTATGTTGTAGAAAAACGCCCAGAACAGGTTCATTTTGATGTTCCGTATCACGGCGCGGCTTAACTCAATGGCGGTCACAACATCATACAGCGAGCTTTTCATCAGTACCATGTCGGCGGAATCTATGGCGATATCCGTGCCGGCGCCCACGGCGATACCGATGTCCGCACGGGAAAGAGCGGGAGCGTCGTTTATGCCGTCGCCCACCATGGCGACCTTTCGTCCCTCGGACTGAAGCTTGCGTATGCAGCTTTCCTTTTCTGCAGGCAGCACGTCGGATATAACGCTTTCAATATCAAGCTTGCTGCGTATCGCCTCCGCCGTGACGGCGTTGTCTCCCGTCAGCATAACAACGTGCAGACCCATTTCACGGAACTGCTTTATGGCGGCGGCGCTGTCCTCGCGGACGGTATCGGCAACCGCAATTATACCCAGCAGCTTATCTCCGCGGCAGAATATAAGGGGCGTTTTGCCCTGCTTTGCAAGATATCCGAGTTTATCCTCGGCGGCGGTATATTGTATACCCCTCTCCCGTATAAAGGCAGGATTTCCCGCAATATATTTCGTATTATTTATAACCGCAGAAACACCGCGTCCCGATGTGGCAGAGAAATTTTCCGCAGCAGGAACGGTTATGCCGTCGGACTTGGCACGTTCCGTCACCGCCTGCGCAAGAGGGTGTTCGCTGCCCGATTCCACAGCCGCCGCCAGCGCGATAAACTCACGCTCCGTTATGGTATCATCAAATAAAATTATATCCGTAACAGACGGCTTGCCTGAGGTTATCGTGCCAGTTTTATCCAGTACCACAGTATCAATGTTGTGCAGATTTTCCAGCGTTTCCGCAGATTTAATCAGTATACCCTGTTCAGCCGCCTTGCCCGTGCCGACCATTATTGCCACGGGAGTTGCAAGTCCCAGCGCGCATGGACAGGATATAACAAGCACCGCAATAGCGTTTGTCATGGCAAACTCCGCGCCATTTCCTGCCAGTATCCACACGATTGCCGTGAGAATTGCTATACCAATAACGACAGGCACGAAAATTCCGCTGACCTTGTCCGCGATTCGCGCAATAGGAGCCTTGGAGCTGCCTGCCTCGTCCACAAGACGGATTATCTGCGCAAGAGTTGTATCGCTGCCTACGCGTGAAGCCTTGTATCGGAACGTTCCGTTTGTGTTGGTGGACGCGGAGATAACGCTGTCGCCAACATTTTTTTCCACAGGCATACTTTCTCCCGTGATAGCGGACTGGTCAAGCAGACCGCCGCCCTCCACAATAACACCGTCCACGGGCAGAGTCTGTGCAGGGCGTATCACAACAATGTCTCCCGCCGCCACTTGCTCCGCAGGAATGGTCACTTCCTCGCCGTCCCGTATAACGCAGGCGGTCTTGGGGGCAAGGTCAACGAGCCGCCCCAGCGCGTCGGACGTTTTGGATTTAGACCGCGCTTCAAGATATTTTCCCACCGTGACAAGGGTGAGTATCATCGCCGCCGACTCAAAGTACAGCGCATGAGCGTACCTGTGTACAATGTCCATATTGTCGTGACCGAAGCCGTAAGCCATAAAGTACAGCGATATTATACCGTATGCCAGAGCCGCCGACGAGCCGAGCGCCACCAGCGAATCCATATTGGGCGCTCTCTTGAACAGCGCTTTGAAGCCGGAAGTGAAGAACTTACCGTTGATTATCACAATGGGTATCGTCAGCAGAAGCTGAGTAAAAGCAAATATCAGCGAGTTTTCCATGCCTGTGAAAAAAGGCGGCTCGGGCAGCCCTATCATGCCGCCCATGGCAATATACATCAGCGGCACAAGGATAATAATGGAAGATATCAGCCTGCGCTTCATAGAGCGGCGGTTATCCTCCTCGGATCTTCTCCGCGACTCCCACTCGGTGCGTATCCTGTCCTTGCCGCCCTCCGTCTGTATCTGGGGAGAAGCGCCGTAGCCGATTGAAGCCACGGTATCCATTATCTTCTGCGGCGTAACGATATTTTCATCGTAGCTGACGGTCATAGAGTTTGCCAGCAGATTAACATTGACCTCCCGCACGCCGTCCAGCTTTCCTACATTACGGGTGATGTTTGCCTGACACGCCGCGCAGGTCATGCCCGTAACGTTATATTTTTCACTTTTCATATACTTCGCGCTATTTCAGTTTTTTGATAAGCGCCAGCGCCTCCTCCATAATTTCATTATT
>JBJEQM010000003.1:0-3090 GCA_051881755.1 Oscillospiraceae bacterium | reverse complement strand
GTTCGCGGCAGAGCGGATTTTGATACATATGATAATGAACTGGTATTCAAGGCAAATGATATAATGAAAGTACAGCGCCTGGAGCGTATGGATAATGCGGAAAATAAGCGTGTTGAGCTGCATCTGCATACAAATATATCCATGATGGACGGCATCACGCCTGCTTCCAAGCTTGTGGAAAGGGCGTACAAGTGGGGACACAAGGCTATTGCCATAACCGACCACGGCGTTGTTCAGGCGTTCCCCGAAGCAAGCTCCGCTGTGTCCGATATACGCAAAAAGGGCGGAGATTTCAAGCTGATATACGGATGCGAGGCATACTCCGTAAACGACTGCGAGGAGGCTGTACGCCTTTACAAGGACAGGAAGATAAAGGACGAGCTTATTGTGTTCGACCTTGAAACCACGGGCTTCAACGCCGAAGCGGAGCGTATCATTGAGATAGGCGCGGTTAAGCTGAGCGGCCTTGATATGACCGACACGCTGCAGACCTTCGTTGACCCGGGCAAGGCGATACCGCCCCGTATCACCGAGCTTACGGGCATTACCGAAGAGGACGTAAAGGGCGCTCCGTCGCAGGAGGAGGCTTTGCGCAGCTTTGTGGAATTTTGCGGAGAAACTCCTGTGCTTATTGCTCACAATGCGGGATTTGACTGCTCCTTTATCGAAGCGGGCTGCAAGCGTTACGGCATTGATTTTCACTTTACCTCTGTTGATACCGTTGTAATGAGCCGCAGTATGCTGCCCGAACTGAAAAAGCACAAGCTTGACAGCGTTGCTAAGGAACTGAAGCTGGGTGAATTTGACCATCACCGCGCCATTGACGACGCAAAAATGCTGGCGAGAATTTTTATCAAATTGTCCCACCGTCTCGTTGAAGAGTATCAGATAGAAAATATTTCCGAGATAAACCGCTGTGTTGCCAACGTTGACCCTCGTCTGCTGAAAATATACCACCAGATAATTTTGGTCAAGGACGCTATCGGATTGAAAAATCTGTACAAGCTTATATCGTTCAGCAATCTGAAATACTATCGCAGAAAGCCCAGAATACCAATATCCGAGGTCATAAAGCACCGTGAGGGACTTATTATCGGCAGCGCCTGCGAGGCGGGCGAGCTTTTCACGGCGGTCAAGGAGGGACGTCCTTGGGAGGACTGCAAGAAGATCGCAAGCTTTTACGATTATCTGGAAATTCAGCCTGTGGGCAATAACGAGTTCCTTATCCGCGACCCCGAGCAGCCTGCTTACAATACTATAGAAGATTTGCAGGAGCTTAACAAAAAGATAGTTCAGCTTGGCGACGAGCTTGGCATACCCGTTGTTGCCACCTGTGATGTACACTTCATGGACAAGTCCGACGCCATATTCCGCCGTATTCTACAGCAGGGCGGCTTGAAAATGCGTGACGCGGAGCATCAGCCGCCGCTGTATCTCCGTACTACGGAGGAAATGCTGGAGGAATTTGCATATCTTGGCAAGGAAAAGGCATACGAAGTGGTTGTCACCAATACAAACATGATAGCCGACTGGATAAATCCCGACATTGTGCCCATACCTCCGGGAACGTTCACTCCCGAGATCGACGGCGCGGAGGAGGACTTACAGCGCATCACATGGGCGCGCTGCAAGGAGATTTACGGCGACCCTCTGCCCGAACTGGTAGAAAAGCGTCTTGACAGAGAGCTTACCTCCATTATAAAGCACGGTTTCGCGGTACTGTACATGATCGCGCAGAAGCTTGTGGCAAACTCAAATGAGCATGGCTATCAGGTAGGCTCACGAGGCTCGGTAGGCTCGTCCTTTGTTGCTTCGATGGCGGGTATTTCCGAGGTAAATCCGCTGCCGCCCCATTATATATGTCCGAAATGCAAGCACAGCGAATTTATCACCGACGGCTCTCTCAGCTCGGGCTTCGACCTGCCGCCTAAGGATTGTCCCGAATGCGGCACGCCTCTCAACCGCAACGGACATGATATACCGTTTGAAACTTTCCTCGGCTTCGATGGCGACAAGGCTCCCGATATCGACCTTAACTTCTCCGGCGAATATCAGACCTTTGCACATAAATATACGGAAGAGCTGTTCGGTGTGGACAATGTATTCAAGGCGGGTACTATCGGCTCAGTCGCCGACAAGACCGCTTACGGATATGTTATGCACTATCTTGAAGAGACGGGTCAGACCGCAACAAAGGCGGAGATACAGCGACTTACTCTTGGCTGCACGGGTATCAAGCGTACAACGTCTCAGCACCCCGGAGGAATGGTAGTTGTGCCCTCCAAATTTGAGGTATACGATTTTACCCCTGTTCAGCACCCTGCCGACGACCCTAATTCCAACTTTATAACCACACACTTCGACTTCCACTCGCTTCACGATACAATATTGAAGCTTGACGAGCTTGGACACGATGTGCCGACGTTATACAAGCACTTGGAGGATATGACGGGTATCAAGACCGACGACATATTCCCCGGAGACGAAAAGGTAATGAGCTTGTATACGTCTACCGAGGCATTAGGCGTAACTCCCGAGCAGATAGACAGTGAAACGGGCACATTGGCTATACCCGAGATGGGTACGGCATTTGCGCGGCAGATGCTTATAGACGCTCAGCCAAAGAAATTCTCCGACCTTTTGCAGATATCGGGACTTTCTCACGGTACTGACGTATGGCTCGGCAACGCGCAGGACCTCATCAAAAACGGCACCTGCACCATTTCCGAGGTTATCGGCTGCCGTGACGGCATTATGACATATCTTATTTATCACGGCGTTGAGCCTAAGACCGCGTTCAAGATAATGGAGATTACCCGTAAGGGCAAAGCGCCCAAGTTGCTGACAGAGGAAATGAAGCAGGATATGCTTGCGCACGATGTGCCCCAGTGGTACATTGACAGCTGCTTAAAAATAAAGTATATGTTCCCGAAAGCCCATGCGGCGGCGTATGTTATTGCGGCAAACCGTCTGGCGTGGTTCAAGGTATACTATCCGCTGGCGTTCTATGCTACCATATTTACCGTACGCGGAGAGGATTTTGACGCGGAAACGGCTGTGCAGGGCAAGGAGGCGGTGCGTTTCCGTCTG
>JBJEQM010000002.1:0-3102 GCA_051881755.1 Oscillospiraceae bacterium | reverse complement strand
CCTATGAGCGTTTTGATTTTTTGGCGGACAGCGCAAAGGGCGTTTATATGTATGACGAAAACGGAACGCCTTACCTTGATTTTTATGCGGGCATCGCGGTAAACTCCGTGGGAAACTGCAACGAGCGCGTAGTCGACGCGGTGTGCAGTCAGGCTAAGACTATAATGCAGTCCTTTAATTATCCTTACACCGTTCCTCAGGCGCTGCTGGCGGAAAAAATATGCACCACCATTGGCATGGACAAGATCTTTTACCAGAACACCGGTACCGAGGCAAACGAGGCGATGATAAAAATGGCTCGTAAGTACGGCGTTGAAAAGTACGGTCCCAACCGTTACAACATCGTTACCGCAAAACAGTCATTTCACGGAAGAACATTCGGCGCCATGAGCGCCACAGGTCAGCCCGACAACGCCTGTCAGATAGGCTTCGGCGGAATGGTGCCCGGATTTACATATGCCGAGTATAACAACTTGCAGGCATTCAAGGACGCCTGCACCGAAAACACCATCGCCATTATGATAGAGCCCGTACAAGGCGAGGGCGGCGTACACCCCGCAACTCAGGAATTTATGACGGGACTCAGAAAGTTCTGCGATGAAAACAATATGCTGCTGCTTCTGGACGAGGTACAGACAGGCTGGTGCAGAACAGGCGCGGTAATGTCCTACATGAATTACGGTATCAAGCCCGATATCGTGTCAATGGCAAAGGCAATGGGCGGCGGAATGCCCATCGGCGCTATATGCGCCACGGAGGAGGTCGCCAAGGCGTTTACAAAAGGCTCTCACGGAACTACCTTCGGCGGACACCCCGTGTGCTGTGCTGCTTCTTATGCAGCGATAAGTGAGATGCTCGATAAGGACCTTGCAGGCAGCGCAAAGAAAATGGGCGAGTATTTCATGAAAAAGCTGACTGCTCTTCCTCATGTAAAGGAAGTAAGAGGACAGGGACTTTTGGTAGGCGTTGAATTTGAAGACCTTGACAGCGTTGAGATAAAGCACGCCTGCTTTGACAGAAAGCTTCTTGTGACCGCCATCGGTTCAAGAGTAATAAGAATGGTACCTCCGCTCATCATCACCGAGAGCGATTGCGATAAGGCTTACGATATTATTCTCGAAGCGGTGAACGAGGTATCTTCAAAGTAAAAAATCAAGGAAGTTTATAAAAGGCTGTATCCCGCGGGAGCAAATGGCGCTCCCGCACAGGGTGCAGATGAAATGAAAGGGGAAATCGTTTATGAAAACAAGGAAATTCTTCAAGGCAATAAGCATGCTGGCAGCAGGTGCAATGGCAATGTCCATGCTCTCCGCGTGTTCAAGCTCGGGCTCATCCGATACCGCAACGGCGAGCTCAGCGTCGGAGAGCACCGAGGCTGAAAGCACATCAAAGGCTGTGCTGAGAGTCGGCATGGAGTGCGCTTATGCACCCTTTAACTGGACTCAGGTAAGCGCCGAGGTACCCAACGGAGAAACAGCCGTTGAAATTTACGGCGGCGGCGGATATGCCTACGGCTACGATGTTATGGTAGCAAAAATGCTTGCCGAGGAGCTTGGCATGGATCTTGAGGTACACAAGGTAGAATGGGATTCCATCGGTATCTCCATGGATTCGGGCGAATATGACTGTATCATCGCAGGCATGGGCAGGACTTCCGAGCGTATGCTTTCCTACTCCTTTACGGAGCCTTATTATTACAGAAGCAACTGCGTTGTTGTAAAGAAAGGCTCCGATATCGAAAATATCACAGGCTTGTCCGAGCTTGCAGGCAAGAATGTTACAGCAACAACACAGCTTGGAACGGGCTGGGTACCGCTTCTTGAACAGATACCCGACGTAGTTCTCGGTGCAAACTATGAGACAACGGCGGAGGTATTCATGGCGCTTTCCAACGAGACCGCAAACATTGCCGTTATCGACGTTCCTACCGCTCAGTCCGCGCTCCTCACAAATGACGACCTGAAGATGATAACTCTTGCCGACGGCGATACGTTTGTAGGCGACGAGGAAATGACCAACGTTTGTATCGCTACAAGAAAGGACGATACAGAGCTGCGCGATAAGCTGCAGGAAGCAATGACAGCTGTAGGTCTTGACCGTGATAAGATGAACGAATTGATGGAGGAAGCTATCTCCGTACAGCCGGCAGCAAAATAAAATAAAAATATATTATATGCGCGCCGCTTTCATAATTATATGTAAAGCGGCGCTGTATTAAAAAGGAGTACAGCATATGACAGAAACACCAAATGGAGTATTGGAATGGATATGGTTTATTGCCACCCAGTATTCACAGCTTTTTATAACGGGAACGCTTGTGACCCTTGCCGTATCTGTGGCGGGTACGATAATAGGCTTTGTTCTCGGCTTTATTGTGGGTATTATCGAGGATTCCAAGCTCAGCAAGGACGACCCTCTGCCGAAAAAGATAATACTTGGCTTTTTCAAGGGCGTGAGCAAGGTCTATATGGAGCTTTTCCGCGGTACGCCAATGATCGTTCAGGCAATGATAATTTATTTCGGACTTCGTCAGGCGGGCTTCCAAATAAACCCCATACCCGCAGGTATACTTGTAACCGTGCTTAACACGGGCGCATACATGGCGGAGACCGTCCGCGCAGGCATAAAGTCCATCGACGTCGGTCAGCGCGAGGGTGCGCTGGCGCTGGGTATGTCGCCAATAGCGGCTATGATAAATATTATACTTCCTCAGGCGTTCAAAAATATCGTGCCGGAAATGGCGAATACATTCCTCACAAACCTTAAGATGACGTCTGTACTTAACGTAATCGGCGTAAAGGAGCTGTTCCTGCAGGCAAAGACCGCAGGCGGTACATATTATAAATATCTTGAATCATATCTTGTTATCGCATTGATATATTTTGTATTATGCTTTGTGTTCAACAGAATTTTCCTGCTTATCGAAAAGAAAATGGCAGGCAAAAAGGATTATACTCTTGCTGTTGAATATATGGACAGCGACGAGTAAAGGAGGGGACGGCTGTGAAAGAAAATACGGAAGTTAAAGATATTATCCGCGTTGAGGAGCTCAGCAAAAGCTTTGGCGAGCATCAGGTGCTCCGTAAGATTGATTTTTCCGTG
>JBJEQM010000001.1:0-3106 GCA_051881755.1 Oscillospiraceae bacterium | reverse complement strand
ATTACAGTGCAAATATTGATATAATGTTTCTAAATTCTAAAGATATTATGATTGCACTTGATTTTTGTCGTATAACGTAATAAAATTAAGGTAGCGCCCTTTTTCGGGCAAAGAGATTATGAAAGGATAGTATATTACATGATTATTTTGGTTGTAAATGCAGGCAGCTCCTCCCTGAAGTACCAGCTTCTCAACATGGACGACGAAAGCGTTATCGCAAAAGGCAACTGCGACAGAATAGGCATTGACGGTCACATCTCCCACAAGACCTTCGACGGCAGAAAAATAGACGAGGATTGCAGCTTCCCCACACATACCGAGGCTTTTGAAAAGCTCGTTGAAGTCCTCACTACGGGCGAAGCGTCCGTTATCAAGTCCATGGACGAGATATCCGCCGTAGGACACCGTATCGTACAGGGCGCCGAGGTTTTCGACAAGACCACGCTCGTGACCGACGAGGTTATCCAGAAGATAGACGATATGGCGGAGCTTGCTCCCGTACATAACCACGCTCACGCTCTTGCGCTCCGCGCCTGCAAGAAGGTAATACCCGAGGGCACTCCCATGGTAGTTGTATTCGATACGGCTTTCCACCAGACAATGCCCCCCAAGGCTTTCATGTACGGTCTGCCTTACGAGGATTATGAGAAGTACCACGTAAGAAAGTACGGCTTCCACGGCACATCACACCGCTTTGTATCCGCTGCTCTTGCAGAGGCTATGGGCAAGGATATAAAGGATCTCAAGATAGTATCCTGCCACCTCGGCAACGGCTCCTCCATCACAGCCGTAGACGGCGGCAAGTCCATTGACACTTCCATGGGCTTCACTCCCCTGGACGGCGTTGTAATGGGTACAAGAACGGGCAGCGTTGACCCCTCCGCCGTAACCTTTGTTGCGGAAAAGCACGGCTTCTCCCCCAAGGAAATGAGCGACTACATGAACAAGAAGTCCGGCTTCCTCGGCGTATCGGGCGTTTCCTCCGACAACAGAGACATCTCCTCCGCCGCAGAGCACGGCGACAAGAAAGCAAAACTGGTATCCGAGATGCTTATCTACGAGATCAAGAAGTACATCGGCAGCTATGCGGCAGCAATGAACGGTCTTGACGCTGTACTTTTCACAGGCGGTATCGGCGAGAACGCAGCGGAAGTCCGTCAGGGCGTATGCGACGACATGGACTTCTTCGGCATCAAGATAGACAACGAGCTGAACAAGACAGTCCACGGCACACTCACAAAGCTGTCCACTCCCGACTCCAAGGTTGAAGTATGGGTAGTTCCCACCAACGAGGAGCTTCTCATCGCAAGAGATACCCTTGCACTTATCTCCAAGTAAAAAGCAAATATATCGCTTATAAATATCCTGCCGCAGCCTTTGACAGCGGCAGGATATTTTTGTATATCGGTTGCAAAAGCAAAATAAATAGTTTATAATATATTTATGCTATGCTCTGTTGCAAACAATGTATTAGTATACCACACAGCAAAGGATTGAAGCAAATGCCGAGATTTTTTATAGACTATGACCCCCAGGACGAGATAACCGTCACGGGAGACGACGCGCGCCACATCGGACGCTCCCTCCGCATGAAGCTTGGGGACAAGCTCACATTCTGCCGCACGGGTACGGACTACCTCTGCACCATTACCGCCATGACGGACAGCACCGTTACCTGCCGCGTGGATTCGTCGCAGCCGTCGGTGTGCGAGCCGAATATCCGCCTGACCATATATCAGGCGTTTCCAAAGCAGGATAAATTTGAGCATATAATACAGAAAACCGTGGAGCTGGGAACCTGCCGCATTGTGCCGTTTATATCAAAGCGCTGCGTGTCCCGTCCCGACGGAAAGGACTTTTCCAAAAAGCTGGAGCGCTTCCGACGCATATCGGCTGAGGCGGCAAAGCAGTCGGGCAGAGGCATGATACCCGAGATAACGCATATAATGTCATTTGACGAAGCTGTTGCCCATATGCAGAGCAGCAGCCTGAAGCTGATATGCTACGAAAACGGAGGAGAAAAGCTGTCCTCCTTAGATCTGCCGAAATACGACAGCATTTCCGTTATGATAGGCTCGGAGGGCGGCTTTGAGCGCGGCGAGGTCGACAAAGCCATCGCCGCGGGAGCTGTGCCCATATGGCTCGGGGAGCGCATACTCCGCTGCGAGACCTGTCCCGTGGCGGTCACGGCAATAATAATGAATCTCACGGGAAATATGTGAGCATAAAAATTATTGCAAAACTGTTGTAATTTCTAAAACAATGTGGTATAATATCAATATAAACTTACGGGAGCCTTTCCCGTCCGAACAAGAATAAATTTTAAGGAGCGTGTAAATAATGAAAGGTTTTGGTGTAACACTGGTTGCTCTTGCCGCTGCCGCTGCAGGCGCTGCCGCTGCCGTATATGCAATGAAAAAGCGCGAGGAGCTTGAACAGTACGATTACGATTTTGACGATGACGACGAGATGTACTTCGACGACGAGTGCGGCTGCGATGAGTGCGGCTGCGACTGCGACGGTGCAGACGATTCCTGCGAGACTGCCGAGGAGCTTGACAAGCTTGATTCCGACGAGCCTGCCGCAGAGGAAGCTGCTGACGCCGAGGAGTCTGACGAATAATCACCGCAAATCAAAAACAACAGGCTGTCCGTATTTTTCGGGCAGCCTTTTTTTGTGCAGTTAACAGTTTTAAGTGAAAATTTATAGTATTTAACACTATTCATTATTCACTCTTCACTCTTCACTATTCACTATTCACTATTCACTATTCATTATTCACTAACTTTTTAAGCTCCGCAATACAGGAGTCTATCTCGCTGAACATCTCGCCGCAGCTGAGAAGATAGTCGGATTCCGCCATGGATCCATAAAAGTCGTTGAACGCGTCATTTATGCCGTTTTCGGTAACAACACAGCAGAAATTCTTATTTTCCGTCATACAGGATATGAGCATGGTGTTGTTTTTCAGCATAATGACCTGCATAAAATTGGGTACGGTAAGCTTTGACGGGTCAAGCATAAAATATTTGGTGCCATATTTTTTCATGCTCTCAAGGAAAGAGATGCGCTCCTCTATGCTGAGCTGCTCTCTGAGTATTCCGGG